>DASXWF010001576.1:0-4545 GCA_036503835.1 Polyangiaceae bacterium
AGCTCCGGCGCTTCATCCTGGGGGAGACGGACAGCGAGCTCGTGTTCTTTCTCTTCCTCACGCTGCTTGCGCGGACGGGGCCGCTTTCGGAGCGGCGCGAGCTCGAGCAGGTGAGCGCCGCGCTGCGCGACGCGGTGCTGCTCGTGCGCTCGCTGTGCGACGAGAGCTCGGCGCCGGCGCTGCTCACGCTGATGGTGACGGACGGCGAGCTGCTCGCCGCGACGCAGGGCGGCAAGGAGCTCTTCTGGTCGAGCTACAAGCAGCGTTGCTCGGATCGGGAACGCTGCGCGAGTCTCTCCGCCGCGTGCGAGGCGCCCACCACCACCGGCCACGTCAATCACTTCATCGTGTCGAGTGAGCCGCTCCAGGGCGAGAACGTCTGGAAACCCTTCGAGACCGGCGAAATCGTCGGCGTCGATCGCCAGATGCGCGTGCACCGCGCGCACGTCGAACGCCGCGGCTTGCCGGTCCTCCTGACGGCGTAGCGGGCGCTCGCGTCAGCGCGCGCGCTCGAGGAGCTCCGGCGGCAGGAGCGGGCTCGGCCTGCCGCTCGTCAGGACCCAGAGCTGGTGCGCGGCGCGCGTGGCCGCGATGTGCAGCAGGTGTCGCGCCTCCTCGTCGTCGGGGTACGCGCCGTCGTTCACGTCGACGAGGATCACGTAGTCGAACTCGAGGCCCTTCACCTGGCGCACGTCCGTCACGTCGATGCCGGGCTTGAAGGAGAAGTCCTGGTCGGCGACGCGGCGCACGCCGCGCACCTCGGAACGGACGAGCGCCTGGTAGTAGAGATCGGCCTGCTCCGGGAAGCGCGAGACGATCGCCACCGAGGCCTGCGGCTCGTTCGAACCGAGATCGCGCAACGCCTCGGTGAGGAACGCGACGGCGTCGCCCGCGTGTCCGAGCAGGAAGAGCTCGACGGGGGCGCCGTGGCGCACCGCGGCGGGCGCGTCGGCCGAGGCGAGCGGGCCGAGCACCGCCCGCGCAAACTCGATGATTTCGTGCGTGGAGCGGTAGGCGAGCTTGAGCGGCTCGATCTCGACGTGCGAAAAGCCGAGCTCGCCGAGCACGCCGTTCCAGTCGGTGAAGCCGTTGTCGAGCAGCATGCGCTGCTGGACGTCGCCCGCCAGCGTGACGCTCCGCGCCTTGCTCGAGGTGTCGAGCACGACCGCGAGCTCGAGCGGGCTCAGATCCTGGGCCTCGTCGACCAGGATGTGCTCGAAGATGATGGGATCGCGCGAGGCGCCGCGGGTGAGCGGGCCGCGCAGGAGTTGGTGGAGCAGGAGGAGCAGCGTGTCGTCTTCGACGTCGAGGCGCGCGCGCTCGACGATGTCCTGGCCGTCGATGCCGGCGCGGATCTCGGTCTCGTCGCGCTCGCGGTCGCGCTCGTCGTCGTCGAGCGGCGGCGCTTCGGACTCGCCTTTCTGAGCACGCGCGGGACGGGTGGAGCGCAGGCTCTTCGACGCGTCGAGCTCGTTCGTGACCTCGGCCACGCGGGCGCTGCACCAGGCGTGCGCGCGATCGAGCCCGCCCGGCGTGAACGCGCCCGGCGCGAGGCGCTCGAGCGCTTCGCCGAGCGCCTGGCGGTCGGTGAAGAGCTCCGCCCAGGCCGAGGTCACGTCCTTGGCTTCGGACTGGCCGCGCGTCGCGATGCGCTCGATCCCGACGCGTCCGTTCGTGGAGAGCGCGCGACCGGTGTCGGCGGTGACGAGGCCGGCGAGGGCGTGGAAGCGGTGGGCGAGGGGGCGGCCCTGGGTCTTTTGGAACGCTGCGATCACGGCCTCGCCCGCGGCGCCGTCGGAGGCGAGCAGCGTTCTCAGGTCGCGCTCGGCGCGGGCGCCCCGTTGGGCGGCGTACTCCTTGATCCAACGGAGGAGCGCGGGGTGCTTCTTCAGGCGGGTGACGACGCTCGGCGTATCCTCGTGATAGCGCGTGGGCAGGCGCGGATAGAGGCTCTGGCGCGTGCGTGCCGCCCAATCGCCGTAGGTGCGGGTGATGACGCCCCCGACGCCGAGCGCCGGGAGTACCTGCGAGATGTAGCGGACGAGCGCGTCGTTGAAGACGATGATCAGCATCCGGTCGGGCCGGAAGCGCCGCGAGTCACGGAACGCGAGGTAGGCGAGACGGTGCAGGCCGATCGTGGTCTTGCCGCTGCCGGCGCCGCCCTGAATGACCACGAGCCCCGCGTCGGGCCGCGTGATCAGCTCGAACTGCCGTTTGTCGATGAGCGAGGTGATTTCCTTGAGGTGCTTGTCCTCCGTCGCCTCGCCGCCGACGCCGAGCTTGCCGGGCTTGTGGTGCTGGTCGGCGCGCAAGGCGCTCCCGGCGCCGCCGGCGAGCCGGCTCGCCTGCTGATCGATGCGGCGAAAACCGCCCGAGGCTCGCACGAAGGTGCCTTGCGGCGAGCCGATGCGCCGCAGCACCCCGTCCGTGATGCCGAGGCTCCGGCGCAGGCGCACCGTGCCCGAGATCTCGCGCCCGCCGAACTCCTCGTCGTATTCGTCGCCTTCCTCGTAGCGGTAGTAGAGGCGGCTCACGGGCGCGTCGCGCCAATCCACGATGCGCACCGAGCTCTTCGTGTCGAGGTGCGTGGCGCGCCCGATCAGGACCTCGCGCTTCTTCCCGTTCTCCTCGAGCAGCAGCCGTCCGAAGTAGGGCGAACGCGCGTCGACCTTCACTTCCTCGACCTCGCGCAGGCGATTGGCGAGCAGTTGCAGCCGCTCCATCTCTTGGACGAGCGGCGGCAGGTCCTCGGTGCGCGCCTGGGAGATCTGATCGCGCAGGTCGAGCAGGCGTTCGTCGTAGTTCGACGCGTCGGCGCGCGGAGTCCGGGCGACCTGGACCTTCAGGTTCGCGTCCACGCGGCGCAAGGTGTCCTCTTCCTCGGCGACGATGCGATCGCGCTCCGGGTCGTTCGAGTGCGGCTGGATGCCGGGATCGGACATTTTTGGGGGCGCTTCGCGTAGCACGAACTCTGCGGGAAATCAGCGTCCGGTCACGGTTTCCACGAAGGGACCCAGCCGTTCGAGAACCGAGTCGGGGATCCCGTGTCCGCCCGCGAACGGGACGAACTCCACGTCCAGGCCCCCGGCCTGCAAGAGCTCCTTCAGCCATTCGGCGCCCGCGTACGGCAGGATGGGATCCGCGCGCCCGTGGCTCTGCAGAACGCGCATCCCGGTTCGGCGCGGAGCGAGCTCTCGCCAGTCCGGCTCGCAGATCGGGGCGCCGCTCAGGAGCACGAGGCCGGCGGGCGGCCGCTCGGCGCGCAGCGTGGCGTCGCAGGCGAGCATCGCTCCCTGCGAGAAGCCGCCGAGCACCACGCGCTCGGGCGGCGCCGAGAGCTCGTGTTCGAGCGCCTCGAGCATCCCGCCGAGCGCCTCGCGTGCCGCCGCGAGCCCGCTCGGAGTTTCCTTCGCGAGGGCGATCATGTCGGCCTCGCTGCGGGCGGACGTGAGCCTCGACATGTCGATCATCCACCATGCCCGCGGGGCGAGCTCGGCCGGCGCGCGCGGGTCGAGCACGAGGGGCGCCATCGGGAACACGAAGCGCACCTCGGGCTCCACGCGGAGCGCGCGAAAGAGCGGCACCAGGTCCGTTCCTGGCGCTCCAAAGCCGTGGCACAGCACCAGGACCGGCCCGTCGCCGCCGCCCTCGCGGTCGGGGCCACCCGCGATTCGAACCGTCAGGCTTCCGAGTTTCTGCTCGCGCATCGGCCGGAAGGTAGCAAACGGCCGGGCTCGGGCGAGCTGCTGAAATTACGTCCCCCGAGGCCAAAGCTGTGGTTTGCTCGGCGCCCGTGAACGTTGCTCAGGCACTCCCGCTCGTAGAAGCGCTCGGCGCTTACCTCCGCCAGCACCCCGAAGAGGTGTTGCGCGTAGTCCGAAACGCGATCGGCCTCCGCTTCGGCGTGCCGATCGCCGGCCTTCGCTTTCTGGCGCGCCGCCTCCAGGGCAAGAAGGCGCCGAAGGACATGGAGATCGCGGCGGTGCCGCCCGGCGTGCGCTTCGCGGCCACGCTCGATCTCATGGGGACGACGGTGCGCGCCTCGGCGATCGTCTACATCGAAGACGTGCACTTCGACCCCGAGTCCCTGCGCATCGAGATCCGCCTCGCGCAGGTTTCGCTGAAGGTCCTCGACCCCACGCAGGAGACTCCGATCGCGGCCCTGCTCAAGTCGGGGGCGCTCGACCTCAGCAAGCCGGGAAATCTCGCGGCCTACATGCCGAAACGGCCGCCGCTGCTCGTGGAGGCGCGCGACGACCGCGTCGTGCTCGACCTGATGAAGCACCCGAAGATCGCGCGCGACGCGCGGCTCCGGCGCGTACTCGGCGTGGTCATGCCGCTCGTCACGGTGCGCGCGATCGAGACCGAGCCGGAGCACCTGGACGTGGCGCTGCGCGCGTTCCCCGAAGGCCTCTCGGAGGCCTTCGCGGGCATCCGCCGCGGCTTCGGCAGCTCCGAGCCGGTGGTATGAGCACTGCCGTTCCGGAACCGGTCGCGAACCACCACTGCCTGGTAGGCGAGAACCCGCTCTGGAACGAGCGCGAG
>DASXWF010001577.1:0-16376 GCA_036503835.1 Polyangiaceae bacterium
GCGCATCCTCCGCGACCGCTTCCCCGACGTGCCGCTCGTCGGCATGCAGTCGGCCTTCGAAATCGCGCCCTACACCGGGCGCCCGGCGGTCCACTTCTACACGGGCGTGCTGGCGATGTTCACCAACCCGAGCTGATTCGCATGTTCCGGCCGCGGGCCGCGGGGTACGCTCGCGCGGCGATGGCGGCGGTAGCACCGGGTTCCAGGCAGGCCCCGCCGAGCGCCGTGGCGCTCGGGGTCGGTCGCCGGCGCGCGCGTCTCGGCTGGGCCGACATGGCGCTCGCGGCGCTCGTGATCATGGTGGTCGGGCTGATGGTGGTGCCGTTGCCGACGGCGCTGCTCGATCTGCTGATCGCGTCGAACCTCGCGTTCTCGGTGGTGCTGCTCCTGGTCGCGCTCTACGCGAGCGACGCGCTGAAGATTGCGGCGTTCCCGACCGTGCTGCTCGTGACGACGCTGGTGCGGCTGTCGCTGAACATTTCGGCGACCCGCCTGATTCTGCTCCAGGCCGACGCGGGCGAGGTGATCCGCGCCTTCGGGAACTTCGTGGTGCGCGGCAACTACGTGGTCGGCGGCGTCATTTTTCTGATCCTCACGATCATTCAGTTCGTCGTGATCGCGAAGGGCAGCGAGCGCGTCGCGGAGGTCGGCGCGCGCTTCACGCTCGACGCGATGCCCGGCAAGCAGATGGCCATCGACGCCGAGCTCCGGTCCGGGACGATCGACGGCGCCGAAGCCCGGGCGCGGCGCCACGCCCTCGCGCGGGAGAGCCAGTTTTACGGCGCGATGGACGGCGCCATGAAGTTCGTGAAGGGCGACGTGATCGCGTCGTTCCTGATCGCGCTCGTCAACATCGGCGGAGGGCTCGCGATCGGCGTCTTGCAGCGCGATCTCGAGGTCGGCGTGGCCTTGAAGCGCTACGGCCTGCTCACGATCGGCGACGGGTTGGTTTCGCAGATCCCTTCGCTCGTGATCGCGACGGCCGCGGGCGTGCTCGTCACGCGCGTCGCGAGCGAAGAAGCGGACACGTCGCTCGGGCGCGAGCTCGCCGCGCAGATCTTCGGACAGCCCCAGGCGCTGCGCGTCGCGAGCGTGTTCGTCCTCCTGCTCGCCGTGATGCCGGGGCTACCCGCCGTGCCGTTCCTCGTGATCGGGGCGCTGCTGTTCGTCGCCTCGCGCGCCCGCGCCGAGCGCCTGCGCGCCGAGACCCAGCCCGGCCCGAGCGAGCCGGTCCAGCACCGCCGCGGCGACGGCCAGGCGCCTCGTTTCGTGCCGGTGGTCGTGCCCTGGTCGCTCGACGTGAGCCCGGATCTTTCACCGCTCCTCGACGACGAATTCAAGGGCAACGAGCTCAAGCGCGCGGGGCTCCGCTCCGCCGCGGCCGCCCTGCGCGAGCTCGTCTTTCGGGAGCTCGGCGCTCCCCTGCCTCCCGCGCGCGTCGCCGTCGCGGCCGAGCTGCCGCCACGCCACGTGGTGCTGAGTCTCGCGGAGCTGCCGGCGCGCGTGCTCACGCTCCCGGACGATCTGCCGGACGCAAAAGTCGCCGAAAGCGTCGTGGGCAGCGTGCTCCCGATCCTTCAGAAGCGAGCGCTGGATTTCCTCGGCATTTCCGAGACCCAGGGGCTGCTCGATCAGCTCGAGCAAATCGCGCCCGCGACGGTGCGCCAGGTGGTTCCCAAGCCGATTTCGGTCGTCCAGCTCGCGGACGTTCTGCGGCGGCTGCTCGACGAGCGCCGGAGCATCCGCGACCTGAAGGGCATCCTCGAAGCGCTGGCGCAGGTCGCCCACGCCGAAAAGGATCCGGCGACGCTCGCCGAGTTCGTGCGCGCCCAACAGCGCCGCGCGATCACGCACTCCTTCACCAAAGGCGCGCGTGAGCTCTCCGTGCTGGTGCTCGATCCCGCGATCGAGGACACCGTTCGCTCCGCGATCTCTCGCACCCCCGCCGGCAGCTTTCTGACGCTCGCGCCCGCGGCGGCGCGCGACATCGTGACGGCGATCCGGCGCGCGCTCGATCCGCTCGGCTCCGATCCGCCGCCCCTGCTCACGCAATCCGACATCCGGCGCTTCGTGAGAAAACTCGTAGAAATCGAGCTACCGGAGCTGCGGGTCGTGTCTTACGCCGAACTGTTGCCCGAAATCATCGTGAAGCCCGCAGCCAGGGCCACGCTGGTCGGGCTGGCTTAGGCTGAGGGTTGAGCCTGTGGGGCCCTTCGACGGCTTTCAGGGATTTTTTAGCCGCCAAGGCCGCCAAGAGCGCCAAGGCCGCCAAGGAGAACTTTTTGTTTTGGGGGATAGAACGGCGAGGTGCGATTCGTAGCCAGCCCCAAAATCCGCTGGCGCTCTTGGCGCTCTTGGCGCTCTTGGCGGCTAAATGAAACTTCCCAGCACGCCAACACTTTCCAGTTGCGCCGCGAGAGTTCGGTCGGCCTACTTGCCGCGCTGGACGACGACTTTGCGGGGGACCTGGCCGCTTTGTTCGAGGAGCTTCTTCGCTTCTTTCTGCAGGAGCGGGTGGGTGCGCTTCATCAGGAAGCCGCCGAGCAGGCGGGCATCCTGGGCGAGGAGCTTCTTCAACGAGCGCTTCATGCCCGCGAGATCGTTGGTGTAGGCGTACGCGTACGACCACGCTCGATAGAGCTGCGGCTTGAGCTGGTCGAACGTCTTGTCTTCGGGATCGAAGAGCCCGAGCGTCTCGACCGCTTTTCTCGCCTCGCCGCTGCGCGCCCAGGCTTCGGCGGAGACGGCAGCGAGCAGGGCGCGCGTGCGGGGCTCCTGGTGGCGCTTGAGGTCGATGCCGCTCACGAGGTTGCGCGCGTCGTTCACGTCGCCGAGCATCAGGTGGATGAGCGCGCGCTGCCCGCGCGCCTCGTCGGCGACGGGTGCCATGACCTTGCCGAGATTGATGCCCTCGAGCGTCTTCAGCGCCTTCTGCGGATCCTCCTGAAGCTCGAGCTGCGCCTTGGCGAAGATCGCGGAGGGGTCTTTCTTCTTCGTCTCGAGCTCGGCGATCGCGGCCTTGCGATCCTCCGCGGTCTCGACCCTGCTCAGGATGCCGGCGACGCCGCGCGCTTTCTTCGCCTGCCGGAGCGCGAAGACCAAAAGCCCGATCGCGAGCACGGTGATGAGGCTCGGAATCCCCAGCAGAATCCCCTTCCACATCCGCGAGTAGACGAGCGTCGCAATCAAGCCGCAGATCACCCAACCGGCCGCCACCGGGATGGCGAGGCGCATCACGAGCTGGCGGATCTGGTCCTTCGTGTCGGGGACCGACAGACTGGGCTTCGGCAGCTCGGGACCGTCCGACCGCGCGGGGCCCTCCCCTGTCCGCGCCTGGGCACGCTTCAGCTTGCGAGCTTCTTTGGCCATGGGATGTTCGAGGTCTAGCCTCGCCTCGAGAGACGGCACGAGGGGCGAAGCCCCTCCAACACGACGGCGGAGTCTTGGAAGAACAGATCACGATCGGCGCAAGCAGCCATACGCCGACGTGGGTAGCCGGCGAGGCCGGCGCACGCTGCTGGAAACGGGGAAGGAACGCTCGGGCTCACCGCACTACTCCGAAAAAGGACAAAGACAGCGATTCGAATTCATGGCTCGGTCGAGCTTCCGGTCATGCTCTAGGTTGAGCCCGCATCACCGGCACGAGGCTGTCGGGGGGGATGTCGGGCATCGATTCGAAGCGGAAGTGGTTGAAAATACTCTGCGCGAGCGAAAGCGCGGGCACGCCGAGCAACGCGCCCCAGAGACCGAAGAAGTGCTCGCCGACGATCAGCGCGAACACCACGAGCACCGGGTGGATCTTGGCGGCGACCCCGATGATCTTGGGGTTCAACAGGTTCGCCTCGATCTGATGGATGCCGATGATCCAGAGTAAGACCCAGATCGCCACCCACAAGCCCTGGGTCAGCCCGATCAGCACCACGGGCACCGAGCTCAGGATCGAGCCGAAAATCGGGATGATGCTCATCACCGCCGCGAGCAGCGCGAGGAGCGGCCAGTACTTCAGGCCGAACAAGGCGAACCCGATCGCCGAGAGCACGCCGTTGACGAGGCAGATCACGAGCTGACCGCGCACCACGCCGGCGAGCCCCTTGTCGATGCGCGAGAGCAGCTGATCGAAGCCCAGGCGCCCGCCGGGAGGCACGAGCGAGCGGAAGAAGCCGACGATCGCCTCGCGCGTGTGCATGATGTACCCGGCGACCATCAGCGTCATGAACAGCAGAAAGATGCTGCGCGCGACCTTGCTCACGATGGTGCGGCCGAGCGAGATGATCTCGAGCGCGTTCGCCTTCACGTAGGAGATCGCCTCGGCGACGCCCTTGCTCGCGAGCGCCGTGAAGCTGAACTTCTGGGCTCCGCGCTCGTCGGCAGGACCGATGCGCCAGTGCCCGGGGCCGTGCTGCACGACGTCGATGCCGGCGCCCACGTCCACCCGGATCGAACCGTCCGGTTGCGGCCGGATGGCGAGGGCCGGCGCCGGAGCCACCTGGGGCGCGTCCTCCGGCGACACGTGCGCGCGCCGGAGCAGGTTCTGCATCCAGGCTTCCGCCTTGGGCGCCCACTGCGTCGAAAACTCGTGGGCGAGCTCCGGCGCGTCGTCCGCGAGGTTCTGAGCCTCGTTCGCGACGCGCGGAGCGATCAGCGCGTAGGCCGTGTAGAGCACCGTGAAGGTCGCGGCGTACACGCTGAGGATCGCCGCCGCGCGCGGCACCCGCATCCGCTCGCAGCGTTCCACGAGCGGAGTCAGCACGTAGGCGATGATGATCGCCAGGACGAACGGGAGCAGGACCTCGCGTGCCCAGACCAGAAGTCCGAGCACGCACAGGCCGCTCACACCCAGAAAGACGATGCGAGCACGCGTCCAGCCGCCCACGCGCAGCAGCGGATCGCGTCCGCTCGAGGGCGTCGTCACGACTTACTCCTCGGCGTCGTCTTCTTCTTCCGCGGCGGGCGGAGGCGGCGCCATCGACGGGCTCTTCTTGATGCTCTCGAGCTTCTCCTTGAGCACGTCGCCGAGCGTCGCGCCCTTCCCCGTCTGCTCGCGCTTGAGCGCCTGGACCTGATCGGCCTCGGGGCTCTCGCCCGGGTTGCGCATGGTCAGGGTGATGCGCCGATCGACCGAGTCCACGTTGGAGATTTCTGCCTTCACGCGGTCGCCGGCGGCGATCTGCGTGTTGGCGGGGATCTCGCCGTTCGGGATCAGGCCTTCGATGCCTTCGACGATGCGGACGAACGCGCCGAACTCGGCCACGCTGAGCACCTGCGCGTCTTCCACGACGGTGCCCGGCTTGTACTTGTCCATCTTGTTGTCGGCCCAGGGATCGTCCCAGAGCTGCTTCACGCCGAGGCTGACCTTCTTCTCGTCGTGGTTGATGCTGAGGATGATCGCCTCGACATCGTCGCCCTTGTTGTAGAGGTCGGCCGGGTTGTTGATCTTGGCCGTCCACGACAGGTCGGTCTTGTGGACCATGCCGTCCACGCCGTCCTCGATGCCGACGAACACGCCGTAATCGGTGATCGAACGCACCTTGCCGGCGACCTTGTCGCCCGGCTTGTACTTGTCGGTGAAGAGCGTCCAGGGATCGGGCTCGAGTTGCTTGAGGCCGAGGCTGATGCGCTTCGAGCGCGCGTCGACTTCGAGCACCTGGCACTCGATCTCGCTGCCGATCTCGAGGAGCTTGGAGGGGTGCTTGATCTTCTTCGTCCAGCTCATCTCGCTGACGTGGATCAGGCCTTCCACGCCGGGCTCGAGCTCGACGAACGCGCCGTACTCGGTGAGGCTCATCACCTTGCCGCGGACGCGCTTGCCGATCGGGTAAGCCTCGTCCACGTGGTTCCAGGGATCTTCCTGGGTCTGCTTCAGGCCGAGGCTCACGCGCTCGGTCTCGGGGTTGTACTTGAGGACCTTGACGGTGACTTCGTCGCCGACCTTGAAGACCTCACCGGGGTGCGCGACGCGACCCCAGGACATGTCGGTGATGTGCAGCAGTCCGTCGATGCCGCCGAGATCCACGAAGGCGCCGTACTCGGTCAGGTTCTTGATGGTGCCGGTGACGACCATGCCCTCTTCCAGGGTCTGGAGCGTCTTCGCCTTCATCTCGTCGCGCTCGCGCTCGAGCAGGACGCGGCGCGACAACACGATGTTGCCGCGCTTCTTGTTGAACTTGACGACCTTGAATTCGTAGGTCTGACCGATGAGCTTCTCGAGGTTCCGGATCGGGCGGAGATCCACCTGCGAGCCCGGCAAGAAGGCCTTCACGCCGCCGCGGATCGTGACGGAGAGTCCGCCCTTCACGCGCTGGCTGATGGTGCCTTCGATGATCTCGTCGCGCTCGCACGCGCTCGAGATCTCGTCCCACACCTTCATCTTGTCGGCCTTCTCCTTCGACAGGGAGATCAGGCCGTCGTCGCTCTCGCGGCTCTCGATGAAAACGTCGACCTTGTCGCCGACCTTGATGCTGAGCGCGCCGTTCGCGTCCGTGAACTCGTTCTTCGCGATGACGCCTTCGCTCTTGCCGCCGATGTCGACCACGATCGAATCGCGGTTCACCTGGATGACGGTGCCGGCGACAATCTGTCCCTCGCCTCCGAGGCTCGCCGTGGCGCCGCGCTCGCTCTCCTCGAAGAGCGCTGCGAAGCTGTGGGGGTCAATCGATTGCGAGGCCGTCATTTGGGTTTGGGTCATGGATCGAAAAGGGGCTCCTCGAAAAGTAGGAGGTTCGGGGTGGACGTGGAGCGTTTCGCGAGCGAGAAGGCTGCCCTCTCACTCGTGGGGTGCCCGCGCGGGAGGCGTCAACTAGCGCACAGCGCCCGCCCCGTCAAACGGCAAAGCTGCGCCAGTCGCTCTATTCCAGCGCCGGCCTGAGGGCCAGTTCCGTGGCAACCAAGCGTGCGGCTCGATCTGCCACGCGTTCGAGGGCCGTGTCGTCCAAGGAAACTCGGACCCGCGCGGCCTGATTCCCGGCTGGCTGCACTTCGAAACGCCCGAAACGCTGCTCGAGTCGGTCGAGATCCGTGCCGAGCAGCGAGCCGAGCGCGCGGCGGACGCGCGCGCCGAGGTCGGGGGGCAGGTCGCCCGGAAAACGTAACGTCAGATCGACACGCAACGGGTTTCCCCACTCCGCTTGTCCCGTCACCTGCATCGGAGCGATGCCGTCGAGGAGCTCCCCCGCACCCGGGGGGAGTCCCTTACGCTCCGGAAGAACCCGCAGTGATCCGGCGCCGGTGCGCTGAATTTCTTCGGGGGGCGCGTGGGACGGAAGGGTGGCCTCGAGGCGGGCCGCGTTGGACGCCAGCACGAACACTCCGTCGTCCGCGCGTGCGAGCAAGAACCCCTGCGGCGTGACGATGCGGCCCGGACCCGCCGCGCGCGCCCCTTCGGCCTCGAGTGCGCCGAGCAGCGGTCGCGTGAGATCCCCTGCCGGAAACGACCCGCCGAAGGCCACGGCCCAGTCGCCGGGATTCGGTCCGAAGAGCACGAGCACCTCGCGCAGATCGCGACCGATTTCGAGCTTCGCGGCCTTCGACAGCCGGTCGCGCCGCGGCGCGAGGCCGGGCTCGTTCGCACCGGTGGCGTCGAACAGCGGCAGGAGGAAGCGCCGCGTCGGTTCGAAGAGCGAGACCTTCTCGATGTCCCAGCGCAGCGCGAGCGTCGCGTCCGCCGGGACGTGCTTCGCCACCACGCGCTCGAAGCCCACGTAGCGGCTGTGAATGACGAGCCCGAGCGCGAGTCCGATCCCGAGCAGCGAGGCGAACACGGTCGCGACCACGCCGAACGAGAGCGCCCCCTTGCGATCGGACACGAGTGCGCGGGGCGGGGCTTCGGCGAGCTCGGATTGCATGCGGCGGGGCTCCCTACCGCCGTAATCGACTCAGCGCCAGAGCCCTGAAAGCGCGTCCCGCCCGAGGGTCATGCGCACGCCCACGAAACGACCCGCCGGCTCGATCTTCGTGTTGCGCGCGACGAGCCCGATCCGGCCGTCGGCTTCGGCGAGCTCCTTCTTGAGCCCGTCGAGGGCGGCCGCGACCTCGGAGGCTTCGGTGTCGTCGCCGAGCTCGAGGCCGAGATCGGTGACGAGCGAGTCTCCGGTCACGTCGAGCGTGCCGGCCACCGACTTCGAGCCGCCGAGCAGCTTTCCGAGGATGGGAAAACGCCCGGCGAGCAGGCGCCGCGCGTCCCGGAGCCGAGCCTGGAAGGAGAGCAGCCCGCTCGCCTTCGGCCGCAGTCGCGTCGGAGAGCGACCGCGCTCGAGGACGGCCTCGACGCTGTCGAGCTCCGCGACCGACACGAAGACGAGCTGTTCCGTGCCGAACGCGTAGAAGCGCACCGGCGTGGAGCGGAGCCCGGCGCGTTTTCGATCGAAGCGCCGCACGTTGCCGCCGAGATCGACCGGCGCGAGCCAGCCGGGCGGCGGGTGCGTGAGCGGAAGCACGTCCGAGAAGCGACCGCTGAGCACGAGCACGTTGTCGGGCCCCTCGGCGCCGAACTCGGGGCGCAGGGCGAGAATGGCGGTGTCGCTCTTCTCGACGGCCTCCGCGATCCACGGATCGGACGCGTCGGCGCCGCTCGCGCCGAGGGCGTTCCTGCGCAGTCCGCCGACCGCCTCGGGGCCGAGCCCCGCGCGCACCCGCGCGAGATCGACGCGGATCACGAGATCCAGGTCGAGCGGAACGGCGTCGTTCGGAGACGGCAGCGACGGGGCGCGCGGCGGCGGGCGCCGATCCGAGGCGCAGCCCGCGACGGCGAGCGCCACCGCGAAGAGCGCCGGAGCGGTGCGGAGGCGCGCGCTCATCGCCCGGCGAGCCGCGCTTCGACCCCGCGCACGTGGCTCACGATGCGCTCGACCACCTGTTCGATCCCGAGCGTCGAGCTGTCGACCACGACCGCGTCGGCCGCCTGCTTGAGCGGCGCGATCGGGCGCGTGCTGTCGCGCCGATCGCGCTCCACCACCTCGCGCGTGACCGCCTCGAGATCGGCGGGCTCGCCGGAGCGCTTCAGCTGTTCGAAGCGCCGGCGCGCGCGCTCGTCGACGCTCGCCGTGAGAAAGAGCTTGGCCTCGGCGTCGGGGAAGACGACCGTGCCGATGTCGCGCCCTTCGAGCACGACGCCGCCCGCGCGCCCGGCGGCGCGCTGCAGCTCGAGCAGCGCCGCCCGCACCCGCGGCTGAGCCGAGACCTTGCTCGCGCCCTGCCCGAGCTCCTGCGTCCGGATCAGAGCGCTCACGTCCTCGCCGTCGAGCAGCACGCGCACACCGCTCGCGTCGCCGGAAAGCGCGACCGCGCCGCGCGCGGCGAGCGCCTCCGCGAGCGCCCCGACGGGCTCGACGTCGTCGAAATCCAAGCCGCTGCGCCGTGCGGCGAGCGCCACCGTGCGATAGAGCGCGCCCGTATCGACGAGCAGGTAGCCGAGCGCCTGCGCCACGAGCTTCGTCACGGTCGACTTCCCGGCGCCGGCCGGCCCGTCGATGGCGACGACCGGCCGCGCGCGCCTCACGCCAGCACCTCGATCTCGGCGCCGAGCGAGCGCAGCGTGCCGACGAAGCGCGGGAAGCTCGCCGCGATGCAGTCGGCGTCGTGAACGATCGTGTCGCCGTCGCCCAGAAGGCCGAGGATCACCGCGGTCATCGCGAGCCTGTGGTCACCCTCGCTCGATACTTCGGCCGCCTTCAGCGGTCCATCCGGTTTGCCTTCGATCACGAGGCCGTCGGGGCGTTCGCTCGCGCCGACGCCGAACGCCCGGAGCAGATTCGCGAGCGCGGCCACGCGATCGGGGTGGTCGTCGCGCAGCTCCCGCACGTCGGAGATGTGCGTCACGCCCCGCGCCCGCGCGAAGAGCGCGCAGGCCGCCGGGATCTCGTCGAGCGCCCGCTCGGCCAGCTCGCCGCCGAGCGCAAGGCCGCGCAGGCGCGAGCCGCGCGAGGTCACCTCCCCGTACGGCTCGCCGAGCGAGGCGCCGCTCGGCGTGATTCCGGTGCGCCCGCCGGCCAGGCGGATGATCTCCAGGATCCCGGAGCGGGTCGGGTTCAGGCCGGTGCGGCGGGTGGTGACGTGACTCTCGGCCACGAGCTGGGCCGCCACGAGCAGGAACGCGGCCGCGGAAATGTCCCCCGGCACATCGAGCTCGAAGCTGCGAATCGCGAACGGATCGGCCGGCGGATGCAGGCTCACCACCGGGCCTGCGGTCTGGACCGGCATGCCGAGCGCGTCGAGCAGGCGCTCGGTGTGATCGCGGGAAATCACGGGCTCCTGGATCAACGTCGGACCCGAGGCGAACAGACCCGAAAGGAGCAGCGCGCCTTTCGCGTGGTCGTTCGCGCTCGAGAGCACGTGCTCGCTCGGCGTGAGACGCTCGCCCTCGGGTAGCCCTTCCACGGCGATCGGGGCCGTTTCCTCCCCCGGCCGGTCGGGATGGACGCGGCCTGCCACGCGCGCACCGCGCCGGCGCAAAGCCTCGAGCAGTCCGCGCATCGGCCAATGCTCGAGCGCCGGGTGCCCGCCGAGCTGGGAGGGAAAGTGCTGCGCGGCGAGCACGCCCGTGAGCAGCCGCAGGCAGGTGGGCGAACGACCGCAGTCGATCGGCGCGACGGGTGCCGTGAGCCCCGCGAGCCCCACGCCGCGCACGCGCAGGAGGCCGCGCCCGTCGTCCTCGTAGCGAACGCCGAGCGCGCCGAGCGCGTTCAGCGTGTGCTGGTTGTCCTTGCCGTAGCCGAAGCCGCGAATCTCCGAGGGGCCGTTCGAAAGCGCGGCCAGCACGAGCGCGCGATGCGTGATGCTGCGGTCGCTCGGCACCGGTACGCTGCCGTGCAGCGGCTTTTTTTGCGGGCGAACGACGAGTCGGGTACCGCTCATTTCCCTAGCAAATCTTGCGCCTTTTCGAGCAGCGCCGCCACCGCCGTGCCGTCCACGCCGATCACGAACTCGAGCTCGGTGCCCTGGGGTCGAACCTCGAGCTTCTGAATCGGCTGCGCGATGCCGAGCAGGGCCAGAAACGGCGCGTAACGTTCGAGGGAGCTCCGCATCGACACCAGGTTTTGCGCGCCGCGTTGCGCGGCGGCCTCGTCGGCGTAGCTCAGGGTGCCGGCGAGGTTCAGGCCGGGCTCCTCGAAGTTTCCGACCACGGCGAGCGTCTTGACGCCGTCGAGAAAAGCGAGCTCCTGGCGCGCCGCGTCCGGCAGCGGACTCGAGGTGAAGTCGGCGCCCCCGACGAGCGGGGCGTTCGAAGCCGCGAGCAGCTTGTCCATGTACGGGGGCAGCTGGCGCCGGGCGCGTCCCTCCTCGATGCGGTCGAGAGCGCGGCGCATGCCCGTGTCGTTGCCGATGAACGCGGTGCGCGGGGTCAAGATGCTGAAGCCCAGGCTGCCCGCGGTGTACAGCGCGCGCCCCGCGTAGGTCGTCTTGGTGACGGGCACGCCGAGCGGCGTCTTTTGCACGCCGTCGGCCGCCGCTTCGATCTTCTTCGGATCGAACGTTCCGACGACGACGCCGGCGGCGTCCGCGCCCTGCATCGAATAAAATCCGAGCCAGATCTTCTCGAGATCGCGGCGGGGATCGAAGCCGGCCGAAGGCGGAAGCGGAGTCCGGCGCTGGACGACGGTGAGCAGCTTGTCGCCGAACTTCGAGCCGAAGAGAGCGCGCGCGTCGATGTAGACGACGCCGATCGCTCCTCCGGGCAGAAGCGGCACCGGATCTTCGTCGATCTGAGCCGGCGTGAGCTTCTTGTCGGCTCCCGTCTTGACGATGACGTCCTCTTTGCGCGAGCAGCCGAGCTCGAGCAGAGCGAGCCCGGCGGCGAGGGCGGAACGGCGCGACAGTCCCCGTGCGGTCATGCGAGCACCTTGTGCAAGGCCGAAAGAAAGCGGTCGTTCTCGCGCGGCAGCCCCACGGTCACGCGCAGCGAGGTCGGCAAGCTGCCGAACGGCCGTACGATCACGCCGTGGCGCAGCAACGCGTCGTACACGGGGCGCGCGGGCCGCCCGAGGTCCACGAGCACGAAGTTCGCCTGACTCGGGGCGACCGCGAGGCCCATGCCTTCGAGCTCGGCGCTGAGACGCGCGCGCTCCCTGCCGTTCAGCTCGCGGCTGGCGACGAGGTGCGCGTGGTCGTCGAGCGCCGCGATCGCCGCCGCCTGCGCCGGTGCCGACACGTTGAACGGCGCGCGCACGCGGTTCATGTAGTCGATGAGCGGCGCGGGGCCGATCGCGTAGCCGACGCGCAGCCCGGCGAGGCCGTACACCTTCGAAAAGGTGCGCATCACGATCAGGCGTTCGCGCAGGCCCCGGAGCGCCAGGGAGTTCGGATAATCCGGGGCGTCGGCGTACTCGAAATACGCCTCGTCCATCACGACGATCACCTCGGGCGGGACCTCGCGCAGGAGTGTTTCGACCGCGCTGCGGCCCACGTGCGTTCCCGTCGGATTGTTCGGGTTCGCGACGAACAGAACGCGCGTCTCCGGCCGCACCGCGGCCGCCATCGCAGGCAGATCGTGGACGTGCGCCGCGAGCGGCACGGCCGTGAACGGCACGCCGCCCGAGAGCGCGGCGATTCGGTACACGACGAACGCCGGCTCGCCGAACACGACGTGGTGCGCCGGCGTCGCGAACGTACGCACGACGAGATCGAGCAACTCGTTCGAGCCCGCGCCCTGGAGCACCTCGTCCGACCTGACACCGTGGAACGCGGCGATCCGATCGCGGAGCGCGTAGGCGGCGCCGTCCGGATAGCGGTGCGCCGTTCCGAGCACCGCGCGCGCCGCCTCGAGCGCGTGCGGGCTCGGACCCAGCGGATTCTCGTTCGACGCGAGCTTCACCGCGTCGGTCACGCCGAGCTCGCGGGCGAGCTCTTCGATGGGCTTGCCGCCCTCGTACGGCACGAGCGACTCGATCGACGGAATGACGAGCGACGCCATGATGAACGGGAACGTCGTAGACCGCGCGCGGCGGTCCGTCCAGCCAACACGACGCCAGGCTGGCGACAAAACCCCCGCGTGGCCGAGATCGTGGCCGTAGACGTGATCGTGATCACCGCCGTGGCCGCGCACCTGAACGGAAACCCCTCCGCCTACGTTCTCGGTCGACCGATTCGCGGAGCATTCACCCCCGGGAGGTTCGAACGCCTCAGTTCGCGACCGGGAACGATCCGAGCACCTTCAGGTACTTGATGCTGCGCTTGATGCTCTCGAGCGCCGTGGTCACCGGCCGCTCCGTGACGTGTGCGCTGAGCTCGACGTAGAACACGTAATCCCAGCTGCCGTGCGCGACCGGGCGCGAATGGAGCTTCCGCAGGTTCACGCCGCGCTCCGCGAAGTGCTTGAGCACGCCGAAGAGCGAGCCCGGCGAGTCGTCCACGCTGAAGAGCAGACACGTCACGTCGTTGCCCGAGCGGCTCGCCGGGCGCTGAGCGGCCATGCCGTAACGCAGCTTCATGATCGGTTCGTCGCCGATGTTGGCGCGACGGCTGTCGAGCCCGGCCCTGCGTCCCACCCGCTCGGGCACGACGGCGGCGGCCCCCTGCTCCTCCCGCGCGAGCTGCGCGGCGATGAGCGGAGAGCGCACGTCGATGACGCTGGCGCGCGGCAGCTCCGCGTCGAGAAAGCGCTGGCAGGCCGCCTGTCCGAGCGGTGTCGCGTACACCTTCTCGATCTCGCGCAGCTCCACGACGCGCGACATCAGGTGATACGCGGCCGGTGTCACGCGCTCGCCGACGAGCACGAGGTCCGTCTCCGCCAGCGCGGTGATCGACTGTTGCGCGAGCCCTTCCACCGACGACTCGAACGGAAACACCGCGTAGCCCGCGCGCCCGCGCACGACTTCCTCCAGCGCCTCGCGCACGCCCGACGTGGACGTGTAGTTCGCCGAAGAGCCGAAATGCGCGAGCGCCGTTTCGTAGCAGAACCCGCCCTCGGGCCCCGCGTATGCGATCCCGACCGGTTGCTCGATCGCGCGCGCCGCGGCGCGGATCTGGCCGAAGATGGCGCGCACGCTTTCGGCGGGCAACTCGCCGGACGATTGCGCGACCAGGCTGTCGAGCCATTCGCGTTCGCCCACGTCGATGCCCTCGCTCTTGCTGCGCTCCGCGAGCGCCGCCGAGAGCTTGGCGCGCGTGTTCAAACGCTCGAGGATCTCGCGATCGAGCTCCGCGAGCTTGTCGCGGAATTCGGAGTTCTCGCGACGCTCGTCCGCCATGACCGGCAGTCTAGCACCCTCGCGCGCGCGGGCGCTCAAGCCGCCGGCGTCGTGCCCGTCGCCTTCGATCCCGAGCTCGAGCTCGACCCGCTCGACCCGCCGGAGGACGCCCCGGAAGCCCCCGAGCCCGAAGAACCCGAGGAACCCGAGGAACCCGAGGAACCCGAAGAACCCGAGTCAGATCCCTTGGAAGACCCGCTCGCGTCGGTTTTGGCGCCGTCGCTCTTCGTCTCCTTCGTGGTCTCGGGCTTCGCGTCCTTGGCGTCGCCGCCGGACTTGGCCGGAGCACTTCCGTACAAATCCGCGTACCAGCCGCCGCCCTTCAAAATGAAGCCCGCGCCGCCGGACACCTGGCGCTTCGCCGTGTCCTTTTGGCAGCTCGGGCACGTCTTCAGCGGAGCCGCACTGATCGATTGCTCTGCTTCCCAAGCGTGACCGCAGGCCGTACACAAGTACTCGTAAGTCATCGAACCGACCTCAAGCCCTACCGATGCGCCCCGTTCAGCCGACTGTCAACCCGCCACGCCACTGAACGGAATGCCAGGTTTTGTCGCAAAGGCATCAGAAAAACCTCTCGAGCTCCGCGGAAATGGCTTGTGCGCATCCGTTCAGCGGAGTACTTACGAACGACGCGGCGTGACGCTACATGGCGCTACGTTGCCACCATTGGCCCGCCAGCCGATGGGCGTGAGTGCTAAAAGACACTGCTCTGGGGACTGATTCGCGATGCATATCAAAAAGCTCGAGATCGCCGGGTTCAAGTCGTTCGTGGACCGCACCGTGATCCACTTCGACCACGACATCGTCGGCATCGTCGGGCCGAACGGGTGTGGAAAGTCGAACATCGTCGATGCGATCCGCTGGTGCCTCGGCGAGCAGAGCGCGAAGCACCTCCGCGGCAAGGCGATGGAGGACGTGATCTTCAACGGCTCCGAGTCGCGCGGACCGCACGGTCTCGCCGAAGTCACGATCACCTTCGACAACACGAACCCCGAGTACGCGGCCACGCTGCCGCCCGAGTACCGCGACTACCCGGACATCGCCGTGACGCGCCGGCTGTTCCGCGACGGCACGAGCGAGTACGTCATCAACAAGACCCAGGTGCGCCTGCGCGACGTGACCGAGCTCTTCCTCGGTACGGGCGTCGGTACCAAGGCGTACTCGATCGTCGAGCAGGGACGCATCGGCCAAATCGTCAGCGCCCGCCCCGAAGACCGCCGCCTCTTCATCGACGAGGCCGCCGGCATCACCAAGTACAAGCAGCGCCGCAAGATGGCGGAGCGCAAGATGGAGCTCACGCGCCAGAACCTGCTGCGCGTGAACGACATCGTCTCGGAGATCGACCGCAACCGCGCCTCGTTGAAGCGGCAGGTCGCCAAGGCCGAGCGCTTCCTCGAGTACCGGCGCGAGCTCGAAGACCTGGTCTTGCACGACGCTTCGCACAAGCTGCTCGAGATCACGGTGACCGAGAAAGTGGCCGAAGAAGGCCACGCCGTGGCCCGCCAGGCGGCCGGTGACGCGCGCACGAATCTGCGCCAGGCCGAGTCGTTGCTCGACGCCGAGCGCGCCCAGGCCGCGGGCATCGAGGCGAGCTCCGACGAAGCGTCGCGGCGCGCGTTCGAAGCCGACAACGAGGTGAGCTCGCTCCAGGCCGAGCTCGAGCGCTCGCGCGAACGCCTCACCTTCCTCGAGCACCGCTTGATGGGCGGCAACCTCGAGCTCGAGAGCATCATCGGCAAGACGGCGGAGCTCGGCGGCGAACGCGATCAGATCTCGCTGCGCGTCGAGGAGCTCGACGAGGACGAGCGCGCGCGAGAGCTCGACGCGCTGCGCGAGACGGAAGCGCTCGCGAGCCTCCAGCGCGAGGAGATGCAGGCCGGCGGCGCCGTGCTCGAGCTGCGCAAGCGCACCGGCGAGCTCGCCGCGCGCACGGCGGCGGAGCGAGCCCGTCTCGACGGGCTCGTGCAGCGCCGGGAGGAAGCGGTGCTGCGGCGCGATCGTCTGGTCGCCGAACGCGAGCGGCTCGACGGTGAGCGCAGCGATTCTGCGGCGCGCCAGCAAGCGCTCGAGCGCGCGGTGGCGGAGCTCGCCGAGGGCAAGAAGCTCACGGCGACGGAGCGCGAGGCGCTCGACGTCGAGAACGAGTCGTTGCGCGCGCGCCAGCTCGACAGCGAGCGCGCGGTCGATGCCGCGAAG
>DASXWF010001578.1:0-8686 GCA_036503835.1 Polyangiaceae bacterium
GTTCATCTCGTTCGACACGAACCCCGAGACGGGCATGCCCTACGAGGCGTGCGACGACATGAACAACGTGCTCGACGACGGTTGCTCGAACTGCCTCATCGACATCGTCGTTCCGAAGTGAACAACGCGCGGCGTGCCGGGAATCTCTCGGCGCGCGGCCGCACTTCCGCTCGCGAGCCACGACGCCCCGTGAGGTAGAACGCCACACGCTCCTCACCCGAGCTCGGCGCTCATCAGCGCGATTTCTCGCCGCGCTCGAGCATTCCGGCTAGATTCGCCAGCATGCGAGAGCGGATACGAGGCTCCGAGCGCGTGCGCCGGATCACGCTCGTTTCCGTGGCGGCGACGATCTCGCTCGTCTTCCTGTGGATGGTGGCGGATTTTCTGGTGCCGCTCCTGCTGGCGGCGCTGGCCGCGGGGCTGCTCCGGCCCATCTACAAGAAGATCGCGCAGCGCTTCCGCGGGAAGAAGAGCCTGGCAGCGGCGGTCACGATCGCGTTGCTCTCGCTGTTCGGGGTTCTGCCGCTCGCGGCGTTCGGAACGCTGGTGGGCTTGCAGGTGGTCGAGTTCGGCAAGGAGCTCGAGCCCGACATCCGCGGCCGGCTCGCCGGAACCACCAGCCTCAAGGAGTTCCTCGAGAGCACGCCGTCGCTTCGCTGGGTCTTGCCCTATCGCGAGCAGCTGCTCACCAAGCTCGGGGACCTGAGCGCCAACGTCGGCGGCGCGGCCGTCGGCGCGATCACGGCGGCGGCAAGCCAGACCGCCACGTTCTTCTTGATGCTGTTCGTGATGCTCTACGCCACCTTCTTCTTCTTGATCGGCGGGCGCGAGATCCTGAGCAGAATCCTGTACTACCTGCCGCTCCCGCCCGAAGACGAGGACCGCCTCGTCAGCCGCTTCGTCTCGGTCGCGCGGGCGACGCTGAAGGGAACGCTGGTGGTCGGCCTCGTTCAGGGCGCGCTCGGCGGGCTCGGCTTCTGGGTCGCGGGCATCGGCGGCGCCGCGGTCTGGGCCACCGCGATGGCGGCGCTCTCGATCCTGCCCGGCATCGGCACGGCGCTGATCTGGGTGCCGGGCGTCATCTATCTGTTCGCCATGGGTCGAGCCGGAGCGGCGCTCGCGTTGCTCGCGTACTGCGTGCTGATCGTGAGCACGGTCGACAACGTCCTCCGGCCCTGGCTCGTCGGCAAAGACACCAAGATGTCGGATCTCCTGGTGTTGATCGCGACGCTCGGCGGCATTGCGCTGTTCGGGGTGATGGGGTTCGTGATCGGCCCCATCGTGGCGGCGCTGTTCGTGACGATCTGGGAGATTTACGGGGAGGCGTTCCAGGACGTGCTGCCCGAGCCTTCGCCCATGTCGACGCGGCCGAGCAGCGCGCCGCCTTCGAAGAGCGCGAATTCTTAGCGCTACTCCGCCTTTCTCGGAAATCCGGCGGAGCACTACCGGCCGGATTGGCGCGTTTGCGGGGCCGATCCGCGGCCCCGTCCAAAGACTTGCGCGCCCGGCTAGAAGTCGCCGTGACCTGCGGGGGTGTGCGTGCTCGGCCGGTCCAACTTCTCGCGCTCGGCGATCAGGCACTCCGTCGTCAGCATCAGGCCGGAAACACTGGCCGCGTTCTCGAGCGCGGTGCGCACGACCTTGACCGGATCGATGACGCCCATGGCGAACAGGTTCCCGTACTCGTCGGTCGCCGCGTTGTAGCCGAAGTCGTCCTTGCCCTCCCGGACCCTGCCGACGACGATGGAACCTTCGAGGCCGGCGTTCTCGGCGATTTGACGCAGGGGCTCCTCGATGGCGCGCCGGATGATTTGCAGTCCAAAGCGCTGCTCGGCGGGGACCTCGAGCGTCTCGAGCGCCGGCTGGGCGCGGATCAACGCGACGCCACCGCCCGCGACGATGCCTTCCTGAACGGCAGCTCGTGTCGCGTGGAGCGCGTCCTCGACGCGTGCCTTCTTTTCCTTCATTTCGAGCTCGCTCGCCGCGCCGACCTTGATGATGGCCACGCCTCCCGCGAGCTTCGCCAGACGCTCCTGGAGCTTCTCCTTGTCGTAGTCGCTGGTCGTGTTCTCGATCTGCGTCTTGATCTCTGCGATGCGACCCTTGATCTTGTCCTTCTCGCCCGCGCCGGCGACAATCGTCGTGTTTTCCTTGTCGAGCGTGACGCGCTTGGCTCGTCCGAGATCACCGAGCGTCACGTTCTCGAGCTTCAGCCCGAGCTCCTCGCTGATGGTCTGACCTCCGGTGAGGATCGCGATGTCCTTCAGCATCTCCTTGCGCCGGTCACCGAACCCGGGAGCCTTGACGGCGCCGCAGATCAGAGTGCCTCGAAGTTTGTTGACGACGAGCGTGGCCAGCGCTTCTCCCTCGATGTCCTCGGCGATGATCAGCAGCGGCTTCTGCTGCTTCGCGATCGCCTCGAGCACGGGAAGGAGGTCCTTCATGTTCGCGATCTTCTTCTCGCAGATGAGCAGGTAGGCGTCGTCGAAGACGGCCTCCATCCGCCCGGGGTCCGTCACGAAGTAGGGCGACAGGTAGCCGCGGTCGAACTGCATGCCTTCCACGAGCTCGAGCGACGTCTCCGCGGTCTTGCTCTCCTCGACGGTGATGACGCCTTCCTGCCCGACCTTTTCCATCGCTTCCGCGAGTTTTTGCCCCACCTCCGCGTCGCCGTTCGAGCTGATCGCGCCCACCTGGGCGATCTCTTTCGGATCCCTGGTCGACTTCGCCATCGCCTTCAATGACGCGACGATGCTCTCGACTGCCTTGTCGATGCCTCGCTTGATCTCCATGGGGTTGTGTCCTGCCGCCACGAGCTTCGAGCCCTCGCGATAGATGGCTTGCGCGAGAACCGTGGCCGTGGTGGTGCCGTCGCCGGCGACGTCGCTCGTCTTGCTCGCGACTTCACGCACCATCTGCGCGCCCATGTTCTCGAAGCGATTCGAGAGTTCGATCTCCTTGGCGACCGTGACACCGTCTTTGGTGATCGTCGGGGCGCCGTAGCTCTTCTCGAGGACGACGTTGCGCCCCTTGGGACCGAGCGTGACCTTGACCACGTCGGCGAGAGCGTTCACCCCCGCGAGCATTCGTCCGCGCGCCAGTTCGTTGTAAGTAATCTCTTTTGCTGCCATTCGGAAACCTCTTTGGGTTCTACCCAGTTGAATCTTTCGATGCCGCCGCCCTGCGACGCGCGACTATTTCAGGATGACGCCGAGAATGTCGTCCTCGCGAACGACGAGACGCGTTTCGCCGTCGATGACCACGTCGCTTCCCGTGTACTTGCCGAAGAGCACGCGGTCGCCGACTTTCACCTCGAGCGCGTGCACCTTGCCGTCCTCACGAACCTTGCCGTTGCCGATCGCGACGACTTCGCCCTCGACGGGCTTTTCTTTCGCGGTATCGGGGATGAAGATCCCTCCTGCGGTCTTCTCTTCCTCGTTCACGCGTCGAATCACGACGCGATCTTGAAGCGGGCGAATCTTGCTCATGGAGATGCTCCTCGTGCGCAGAGATCGAGCCGCACGAACCCTGGTTCCGGCGTGACCGGTCGGCATGGCTCGGCGCTCGCGCTGGGCAATCGACGCAAACGCCGCAGAATGCGGGTTTTCCCGGGGAAGCCGTCGAGAGCGCGAGAACGCAGCTCGTTGACGTAGTCTACACACGAACTCGTTCGAGCGCATTCATTCTTTTTGCCATTGCGCTCTTCGCGATCGTGCGCAGATTGCTGGTTCGGCTGGGACCGACGCCGCTCGCTGCGAATGTGCCGAGCGTTTCGCGCTCGTGCGGCTCGAATGCCCCGCAGCGTGCGAGCTGACCAGCCGCGAAAGAACCATGAATCGAGATCCAATCACACATGAGTGGCTCACTTCGAGTCGAAGGCACGCGAGAATTGCCGTCGCGGACGCCGAAGGAAGCATGTGATGGCGGCCCATGCCTACGACATCGGAGAGATGCGGCTCGACGCCGCACCGATTCGCCTCCGAAGCCACCGCGTGCGCGGAAAACTCGTGCTCGTGTGGCTCCTCGGGGCAGCTCTGCTCGCGCTGCTCGGCGTGAGCTACGCGCTTTACGCACGGGCGCCGGATGCGGCGCCGGTTCGCGTGGGAACGAGCCGGTGACGAGCCCGGCCCGAAGCGCTTGCACCCTCTGAACGCCCAAGGAACACAGCATGTGGATCGTCGCTTGGATCTTGCTCGGCACCGTTGCCGGCGTCGTTGCGAATCAATTTTCAGGCAAGCGCAGCGTCGGGCTGGTGTCCGACGCGCTCCTGGGCGTCTTCGGCGCAACGGTCGCGGGCTTCTGCTTCAACATGCTCGCCGGGAGGGAGGACGGACCCATGAGCTTGTGGGGCCTGTTCGCCTCGCTGCTTGGCGCGGTGGTCGTCCTCGGCGTTTCGGGCGCCATCGCCGGCCGCAGCGTGCCAAGCCCGACCCGACCTCCGCGCACCAGGCGCGTTCGCAGGTAGTACTGCTCTCGATCGCTCGTCCGCGCGGTCGCGCGGGCAGCATGTCCTCGGATCGCGACGTAGTTGAAATGCGTCTGCGCGCCTCTATTACCTGCCGCTTCCGCCCGAAGACGAGGATCTCCTGGTGTTGATCGCGACGCTCGGCGGCGGTGTTGACCCTTTCTCTATCCGGATTCGCTCGGAGCGCGGATTTCTTCGTTCGGGCGCCGCAGCGCGGGCATGCAAGGCAGCGAATTGCCCTGGATTTCCCAAAATGACCGAACCCTGACTGCCTCTCCGCCCGCATCTGGCAGACTCCGCGCCGGAATGGCCGCGATCCTGACGTTCTTTTCGGCGCACTGGCTGCTCTCGGTGTTCTGCCAGACCTTCTATCTGCACCGCTACGGTGCTCACCGGCAGTTCGAGCTCTCGCCGTTCTGGCAGCGCACGTTCCACCTGCTCACGTACATCGCGCAGGGAGCGAGCTACCTGCACCCGCGCGGCTACGCGATCCTGCACCGGATGCATCACGCCTACAGCGACACGGAGCGGGATCCGCATTCGCCCATCCACGAACCGAACATCTTCAAGCTGATGTGGCAGACGAAGCATCGCTACGACGACTTCGCCTACCACCGCGTCGCTCCGGAAGCGCGCTTCGACGGCGGCACTCCCGAATGGCCCTGGCTCGACAAGTTGAGCCAGTCGTGGCCGATGCGCATGGTGTGGGTGACCGGCTACACGGCCTTCTACGTCGCCTTCGCGCCGAGCTACTGGTGGTTCCTGCTGCTTCCCGCTCACTACATCATGGGCCCCATCCACGGCGCGATCGTCAACTACGGCGGGCACAAGTTCGGCTACCGCAACTTCGAGAACGCCGACTACTCGAAAAATACGCTATTTTTCGATTTCCTGACGCTCGGCGAGCTCTTTCAGAACAACCACCACGAGTTCGCGATGAGCCCGAACTTCGCGGTGCGGCGCTTCGAGATCGATCCGGCCTACCTCGTGATCCGCGTGCTCGCCGCCGTCGGCATCGTGAAGAACCTGAGCGCCCAGCGCGGACGCTACCCGCACACGCCGCACCTCGCCGAAGCGAACCAGGGCGCCTGACGCGCGCGGCCGCGAGCCTCGCGGCTACGGAGTCCACGCCGTGACGACCTTGCTCGAGCGACTTCGCGCGCGGCGGTTCCTGCGGCCGCTCGGGGCCGTGCTGGCTCTCTTCGGGCTGCTCGTGCTCGCGTTCCTGGTGGATGCGTGGTCCGCACTCGGCACGGGCCCTTCCGGCGAACGCCTGGCGCGCGTTCACGCTTCGCCCGAGTGGAAGGACGGCCGCTTCGTCAATCCGCTGCCGACGGCGCCGGTGCCGTTCTGGACCGCGACGCTGCGCTGGGTGAAGGGCGGCGAGTTCACGTCGCCCGCCGCGCCGCCGCCCCGCGCAAAACCGGCCAATTTCGCGCAAAACCCCGCGAGCGGCCTGCGCATCACCTGGTTCGGACATTCGTCGCTCCTGGTCGAGCTCGACGGGCGGCGCGTGCTCACCGACCCCGTGTGGTCCGAGCGCTGCTCGCCCTCGAGCTTCCTCGGCCCGAAGCGCTTCTTCGAGCCGCCGCTCGCGCTCGCGGCGCTGCCGCCGCTCGACGCGGTCGTGATTTCACACGACCACTACGATCATCTCGACGAGCCGACGATCCGCGCGCTCGCCGGGCGCGTGCCGCGCTTCGTCGTGCCGCTCGGCGTCGGCGCGCACCTCGAGTATTGGGGCGTTCCGCGCGAGAAGATCGTCGAGCTCGATTGGTGGGGAGCGACGCGCGTGGCGGACCTCGAGCTCACCGCCACGCCCGCCCGCCACTTCTCCGGCCGATCGCTCGGCGACGCCAACCGGACGCTCTGGGCGGGCTGGGCGCTGAAAGGCCCGTCCCACCGCGTCTTCTTCAGCGGCGACACCTCGATGTTCCCGGAGTTCGCCGACATCGGCGCGCGCCTCGGCCCGTTCGACGCCGCCATGATCGAGGTCGGCGCCTACGACGCGCTCTGGGCGGACGTGCACCTCGGTCCGGAGCAGGCGCTCGCCGCGCACCGCATGGTCCGCGGCGGCGTGCTGTTCCCCGTGCACTGGGGCACCTTCGATCTGGCGCTCCACGGCTGGACCGAGCCCGCCGAACGGCTACTGGCGGCCGCGAGCGCCGCGGGCGTCACGCTGGTCGTGCCGCGCCCCGGCGAGAGCATCGAGCCCGCAACGCCGCCGCGCCCCGAGCGCTGGTGGCCCTCCGTGCCGTGGAAGACGGCGCGCGAGCACCCCGTGGTGTCGTCGGGTCTCGTCCCTCCCCCCCCGTAAACGTGCCCGTGCCCGGCTCTCCGGACACGTTTGGGACCTAGCCGTACTTCGCGGCGAGCTTCCCCACGAGCTCGACGTATGCCTTCTGCGCGGTGTCGCGCGCCAGGCCCTTCTTGCCGGACCACGCGTCGAACTTGGCGCGCCCCTTGAAGTCGAGCATGCCGGGGCGGCTGCCGCTCACGTCCCCATTCTGCCCCTGCTTGTAGAGCGCGTAGAGCTCGAGTAGCTCGTCGCTCGACGGCGTCTTGGTGAGCTGCTTCACGCGCGTCTGCGCGGCCGCAAAGTCGTCGCTCAGGCTCATTTCAGTCGCCCGTCCAGCGAGACCGCGGCACAAGCCATCATCGACGC
Source organism: Polyangiaceae bacterium (assembly GCA_036503835.1). Lineage (GTDB taxonomy): Bacteria > Myxococcota_A > Polyangia > Polyangiales > Polyangiaceae > PMG-095. Next base: position 7,131 of record DASXWF010001578.1, read on the forward strand.
TTCCCGCAACAGGCGCAGCGCGGCCGCGCGATCGGAACACGCCGGCACGTGATCGAGCAGAACCTGCGCGAAGGCCTTGGCGCTCTGGTGGATGCGCTCGTAGTGCTCGAGCTTCTCCGGCGTCGCGTCGTGATGGCTGAAGACATACTCGGGGTCGAAGTCCGCTACACTCATGCGTCGGAGTCTACCCGGATCCGCGCCGAGAATTCGAGCGTCCCCGGCGGGCGGGCCGCCGGGGCGTTCGTTCCGGCCACGCCTCCGCGAGCAGGCGCGCCGCCTGCGCGAGCTCGCGCTCGTCGAGCGCGGCGAAGCCGAGACGCGCGAACGGCCGCGAGCGGCCGTCGAAAGCGAAGTCGCGCGCCCTCATGAACACGACGCCACGCGCCGCCGCTCGCTCCCGCCAGTCCTCCGCGTCGATGCCGCCCTGGATGCGCCCCCAGAGCGCCATGCCGCCGGCCGGAACGTGGGGCGTGAAACGCGCGCCGAGCGAGCGCTCGAGTTCGTTCACCAGCGCGTCGCGCCGCCCGCGGTAGAGCCGCCGCATCTTGCGCACGTGCCGCTCGAGCTCGCCCTCTTCGATGAGCTCGGCGACGGCCGCCTCGAGCACGTGATCGCCCTGGCGGTCGACCGAGAAGCGCTCGCGCGCGAGCCGCTCGACGAGCTTCTGCGGCGCGACCACGAAGCCGAGGCGGAACCCCGGGGCGAGCACCTTCGACAAGGTACCCAGATACACGACACAGCCGTGGACGTCGGCGCTCGCCAGCGGCAGCACCGGCCGGCCGTCGTAGTGAAACTCGTGGTCGTAGTCGTCTTCCAGAATCGCGAAGCGCTCGCGGCGGGCGAGCTCGAGCAGCTCGATGCGGCGGCCGGGCGCGAGCACGGCGGTGGTCGGGTACTGGTGATGGGGCGACACGTACACGGCGCGGATCCGCTCGCGCCGGGCGAGCTCCGCCAGCGCCGAAATCACCATCCCGTCGCGATCCACCGGCACCGGCAGGAGCCGCGCGCCGGCGCCGGCGAGCACCCGCCAGGCCGGCCGATACCCGAGCGCCTCCACGGCCACGGCCTCCCCGGGAGCGCACAGAGCGCGCGCCGCGAGCTCGAGCGCCATCTGACTGCCGCGCGTGACGATCACGTTCTCGGGCCGGGCCGCGACGGCACGCCGCCGCGACACCAACGCCGAAAGCGCCTCCCGCAAGCGCGGCTCGCCCTCGGCCGCCGCGTAGCCGAGCAGCCGCCGCGGACCCCGGCGCAGCACCCGGCCGTAAGCGCGACCGAGCAGCGCCACCGGAACGTGCCGCAGATCCGGAACGCCCCCGAGCAACGGGAAGGGCACGTTCGGGGGCACGAGCGCCGGCCCCGGATCATTGTCGGTGCGCAGCGCGAACGCCGGCTCGAGCGGTAGGCCGCGACGTAGCGGAGCACGCGTCGAGAAGCGCCGCGCCTCGGGGATCAGCTCGGAAACGAAGGTGCCGCCGCCCGGCCGCGCCACCACCCAACCTTCCGCGGCGAGCTCGGCATACGCGGCGAGCACCGTGTTGCGATGGACACCGAGC
>DASXWF010001579.1:0-3289 GCA_036503835.1 Polyangiaceae bacterium
TGACCCAAAGACCCGGCTCGACCAGGAGGGCCCGCAGCATGCGGCTTTGGATGGGGTCACCCGCACGTGAATCCGGAGTGGTGAAGAGGGCCCCGAACGGCGGACCTGACGGATGCGCCCCCGGCCATCCCTCTGGCAGCGCAGGCGGCATCGCGCACGGCTTCAGCCGCCTCGCGTCCGGCGCGCAGATGAACTGGAGGCGGAAAGCGGAGTAAGCTCGCGGACATGCAGGCTTTTGCCCGGCAGGCGAGCGCGGAGACCGCCGTCGATCGACTCAGCGAGCTCTACGAAGGCTCGGTGGCGGGTCTGCGAGCGGCGCTCGAGCGCTTCGCGGGCGCCGGCGCGGTGCCCGACGCGCGCCTCCGTGAGAGCGGCGCCTTCGTCTATCCAGAGCTGCGCGTGATCTACGGGCCGCACGGCCGCGCGCCGAAGGTGGACCGAGCCTTCGCCCGCTTCAACCAGCCGGGCGTCTATGCCGTCACGATCACGCGCCCCGACCTCTTCCGCAGCTACCTGCTCGAGCAGCTCGGTCCGCTGATCGCCGAGTACGGCGCCGAAGTCGAGGTCGGCCCCTCCACGCAGGACATCCCGTATCCGTACGTGCTCGACGGCGCCGATCTGCCGCTCGGCACGCTCACCTCACTGGAGCTCAGCCGGCATTTCCCGACCACGCACCTCGCGCACATCGGCGACGAGCTCGCCGACGGGCGCTGGGATCCGACGAGCTCTCCCCACCTGCCGCTCGCGCTCTTCGACGCCCTGCGCACCGATTTTTCGCTCGCGCGGCTTCGACACTACACCGGCACGCCCCCGGAGCACTTCCAGTCGTACGTCCTCTTCACGAACTACCACCGCTACGTGGACGAGTTCGTGCGTTTCGCGCTGGCCAGGCTCGACGAAAGCGACGCCTACCGAGGCCTGTCCTGCTCCGGCGGCCCGATAATCACGCGGGGAACCGCGAACGCCGACGCGGCGGTCGCCGATTCGGCCTGGCGGCGCCACCAAATGCCCGCGTACCATCTGGTGCACGAGTCCGGGCGCGGCATCAGCCTGGTCAACATCGGCGTCGGCCCCTCGAACGCCAAGACCATCACCGATCATCTCGCCGTTCTGCGTCCGGAGGCGTGGCTGATGATCGGCCATTGTGGAGGCCTCAGGCCCACCCAGACCATCGGCGACTACGTGCTGGCGCACGCCTACCTGCGCGACGACAAGATCCTGAACGAGGTCCTGCCGCCGGAGATCCCGCTCCCGGCCATCGCCGAGATCCAGCAGGCGCTGCACCAAGCGGCGGTGCTCGTCACCGGCGAAAGCGGCGAGCCGCTGAAACGCCGCATGCGCACCGGCACCGTCGTCACCACCGCCGATCGCAACTGGGAGCTCCTGTTCACCCAATCCGCGCTCCGGTTCAATCAATCACGCGCCGTCGCCATCGACATGGAATCCGGCACCATCGCGGCGCAGGGCTATCGCTTCCGCGTCCCCTACGGCACCCTCCTCTGCGTCTCCGACAAACCGCTCCACGGCGAGCTCAAACTCCCGGGCATGGCCAACCGCTTCTACGAACGAGCCATCTCCGAACACATCCGCATCGGGATCGCCGCGATCGACGAGCTCAAGCGCGCGGGGAGCGCGCTGCACTCGCGGAAGCTACGATCCTTCGACGAACCGCCGTTTCGGTGAGGGGTTGCCCCCACCCGCCGTGCTCGCCCTTCGGGCTGCGCGCGGCTTGCCTCGCCCAAGCGTGCGGGGCTCGGGGGCGCGTCACGCTTCCTGCGCCGGGTGGGGTGAAGCCCGGGCGCTGCTCGGGCCCAGGATGCACTCATGCAGCACATCAAGGCTCGTCAGGTTCACCCGCTCATCGCTCTGCACGCTCGGCAAATGCGCTCGTTCCTCACTCCGTCGGAGCAGAAGCTTTGGGACGCGAACCCCGTGCGTGCACTCGATCTCGTTTCGGAGACCAGGCCGACGCTCGATGCAGGGTCGCTCGCTCGTGCCTCGGGGCAGGCCAACTTGCGCAAGAGCTCGAGGCGGCCGGAGACGCGTAATTTGCGAAACGCGGAGGCGATCTGATTGGCGACCGTCCGGACGGACGCGTTGCGAGCGAGCGCGATTTCCTCGTACGGTTTGGCCTCGACGAGCAGTTGCACCACGCGCCATTCGCACGGGGTCAAGGCCGAGCGCAGGTCCCAATCGGGCCGGCGCAGGTGCAAGAGGCTGAAGCGCGGATCCTCCGGATCCGAAGTGAACCCGACGAGATGCGTGTGTGGGCAGCTAGCTGCGTGTGCCAACAACACGACGGGCAGTGGAATGGTCCGAATCGAGCCGGCGACGCCCACGATGCGAAGTGCCATCGACGTACGCATGGATCCGGCCGCCATGCTGAGCTCGTGGTCGATGGCCGCCGCGGTGACGGAAGCAGACTCCAGAGCGTGCCGCAGAAAGGACAGGTTTCTTCGGTCGCTGGCGCGGCGCGCAGCCGTGTGGGCGGCGGTTACGAGCACGGCGCGTTGTTCGGTGAGGAACGCGTCCTCGATCGTGACCATGCCGCGAGCGACGGCAGCCCAGAGCGATCGTAGCGAGACCAGGGGTCCGTTGCTCGAGGATGCATCCACGCTCGCCGCCCGGCGTGCGCGCCGGTCCAGGGTAGTAGTGTGCGGGTCGAGCACGGCGAACGTCATGCGCTCGCCTCCCGGCTCGACGCCTCGTCTTCGAAGAACCCGGCGTTAAGCAGGTGTTTGTGATCGTGCCGCGTCTTGGTTTCCCAGAATCGCTGCCCGTGACGTCCGTAGTACTCCTTGCCCGACGCCCCCTCGAACGGCCTGAAGCCCGAGAGGTAGCGGGTGCCTCCATACGGCCGCAGCGCTTCCGCGTACTCGGCCATGATCGCGATCGCTTCCGAGCGCGCATACGCGGGAAACTCCGCGAACATGCCGATGCCCCACAGAAGCCCCGTCGTTTCGGGGACCATCAGCAGCGGCGCCGGTTCCGGACCGCGCCGAATGAAGATCAAGCCGACGACGCCGTAATCGAGTGCTCGGGGTGGCCGATAGCAGAGCCGCTTGAGGACGCTGGCGGCAACCTCGGACGAAAATGTGTGGTCGACCCAAGGGTGCAACCGAGTCTCACGCAGCGCAGGGGGGCCGGCCAGCGGCTCGAAGAGCTGGAAAAACGGATGTCCCGGCTGGCCGTCGGTGCGCCACAGCTCTAGATCGACTTCCGGCAACGAAAAGTCGGCGTGGAGATTCTTCGCGAGTGGGCCGGGCGGCGTTCCGGCGGCGGGGTCGTA
>DASXWF010001580.1:0-1524 GCA_036503835.1 Polyangiaceae bacterium
GCGCGCACGACCGCGATCGCGGGATCCTCGGCGACGACCACGCGAGCGCGACCCCGTGCACCCGCGAGCGCTCGCGCGTGCCGGGCCAGGTCGTCCGTCGCGCTCCGCACGAGCTCGAGCGTCGCGGGGGAGCCCGCTTCGGCGTTCGGAACCACCAGCACCTGAACCACGTGAAGCTCGGCAGCGCTCCGTTCGGCGAAATCCGCCGCCCAGACGACCGCGCGTTCGGCGGTCTCCGAACGATCGGTCGCCACCATCACTCGGCGCGTGTTCGTCAGCTCATGCACCAAGACAGAAATCCCGGTCGGCGCGAGCTTCTCTCCAGCTCGCCTTGTGACAGGTCGTGCGCGAGAGCGAGCGCGCGAAGTACTGAGCGCCGCGCAGCACGCAACCCGTGAACGTGGCGCCGCGCGAGTATCCGTAGGTGAGCGGCCGCCAGATCAGGGGATTTTCCAGGAGCCGCATGCCGCGCTCGGTGTCGCGGTGAAACTGGCGCGCGAGCGCGTAGGTGAGCGTGGTGTCGGAGAGCACGCTTCGCCACAGCCGCCGGTAGTACGAGCGGTGCGAGGCGCGCCCCGTGGCCACGGCGCACAGCGTCTCGCCCGCGATGCGCCCGCTCTCGAGCGCGTGATAGATGCCCTCGCCGGTGAGCGCGTCCGCGAGCCCGGCGGCGTCTCCGACGACGTACACCGGCGCGGCCGGCGCGCGCTGGCCGAATCCGCCGACCGGGATGCGGTGCGCCTCGAAGCCGTCGAGCGGATCACCCGAGGGCAGAGCGCCCTTCGACGCCATGTATTCGACGAGCCGTTCGCGCAGGTGTTCGACCTTGGGCCGCAGCGTGTAGAGCCCGATCGAGAGCTGGTCGTCCTTCGGAAAAATCCAGCCGTAGCCCTCGGGGAGCACGCCGTAGTCGACGCACGGCACGAAGCGCGCGCTCGCCGCGAGCCGCGAGCGCGCGACGTTCACCTCGAGGGCCGTGGCGAGCCCGCGCGGCTTCGCGATGCGGAACGTGCGGTTCACGACGCTGTAGGCGCCGTCCGCCCCCACGAGCTGCCGCGCGGACAGCGTGCGTTTCGTGGTGCGAACGTGGAACAGCCCGTCGTACGTGATGCGCTCGACCCGCTCGCCGTCGAAGAACTCGAAGCGGCCGCGCCGGCCGTTTTGACGCACGAGGTCCTGGTCGAACTCCGCGCGACACACGAACGACACGATCGCTTCGTCGTCCGTGAAGCGGTTGGTGCGCTTTCTCCAGAAGTTGAACTCGATGCTGCGCGAGCGCCCGCGCACCGACGGCGCGAGCTCGAGCGCCAGCGCGCGTTCCGCCTTGCGCGTGATGCCGCCGGCGCAGGGTTTTACGCGCGGAAATCGGCGCGCGTCGAGCTGCACCACCGACAGACCGCCGTCGAGCGCCACCCGGGCGGCGTTCGATCCGCCCGGCCCCGCTCCGACAATGATCACGTCGCTCGCGATGGCTCGTCCTTCGAAGCCTCACATACACGTCCCTGCCCGACGCGGCAAGCGGCA
>DASXWF010001581.1:0-6970 GCA_036503835.1 Polyangiaceae bacterium
GGTCAGAAGCGCGATGGGCAAACGCCCGCTCGGACCGGCCATCCAACTACAAGAAAGCTCACCCGCGTGAGCTCCGCCAGTCCCAAAACTCGCCACTCACCCCACAGTGTAGGCGTGAGTGGGGCGCCCCTCCCCGCACGCGCCTCCCGTAAACGTGCCCGTGCCCGTGCCCGTGCCCGAAAACGGCACGTTCTAGTTCCTCGCGGCCCCGGCTTCGTGTGCGGGCGTGTGCGTGGAGTGAGATCATTCGCCTCCCTCGGGCACGGGCGCGTTGAAGAGGAGCGCCGCTGCGCTCGTGGGGAAGGTGCTGGCGCCCGGGCCGGGAGATTGGTAAGTGCTGCGGGATTCTTTGGTGCGCGGGGATCTCGCGCATCCCTATTTCGGAGGTGCAGCAGTGTCGAAGGGTTTGTCGTGGCTGGTGGGCATGGTGGGAGCGGGCGCTCTGTCGGCGGCGGCCTGTGGTGACTCGGACGCTCCTGTTCCGGGGCCGCGCGCGGGCAGCTCGGGCACGGCCGGCGACTCGGCGGGTCAGGGTGGAGAGTCCGCGAGCGCGGGTGGAGGGGGTGTCGATCCGGAAGGCGGCGAAGATTCCGGCGGACGCGGCGGCAAGGGGGGAAAGGGAGGCACGGGGGGCAGGGGCGGCACGAGCGGTCGAGGCGGAGGCTCCGGTGCCGGACACTCGAGCTCCGGCGACGCCGGCGCCGGCGGCGACGCGGGGCCCAACGAGTGCGACGCCCTCGACTGCGACGACGGCAATCCCTGCACGGCGGACTCTTGCCGCGAGGGTGAGGGTTGCCGGCACGACGGCAGCGGCGTGACCGACGCCTGTGACGACGGCAACGAGTGTACCTCGTCGGACGTTTGTCAGGGTGACGCCGCGGGCAGCTGCGCCGGCGAGATCACGAGCACGGCCTGCGATGACGGCAACTCGTGTACCGAAGACGTCTGCAACGTCGACGGCGGGTGCGACCACGTGGCCGTGCAGAGGAATGACTGCCGGCCGGCCATCAACGTGACGTATCCCGCGCGCGGCGCCACCATCCAGGGCAGCGCGAGCGAGCCCAGCGTCGAGGTCCGGGGCACCGTGAACGCAGGCGGCGACCTTGGCGCGTTCTTCATCAACGGCACTCCGGTGGCGGTCGCGGCCGACGGCAGCTTCAGCTACGTCACGCCGGTCGGTGTGGGCGCGAACACGCTGTCGTTCCTGGCAGAAAATGCGCTCGGCGCGACGCAGACCCGGGTTCAGACTTTTCTCTGGTCGACGGGCTACCTCTACCCCGACCAGCCGAAGAACGGCATCGACGCAAACGCGGCCCGGGCCTGGTTCGACGAGAGCGTGGTCGACGACGGTGACCCTGCCATGCCGGCGGACGACATCGCCACGATCGTCGAGATGGGCGTGGAACGCGAGTTTCCGATCGACCACGTGGCGGTCGGCAGCTTCGACGAGCTCACGATCTACGCCGACAAGCTTTCGATCGCCGACGCGGACATAAGCCTCGAGGTCGTGGACGGCGGCGTCATCGCGGTGGCCGCGCTTCGGACGATCCGATCGGATCTGACGATCACGGGCCCGGCGGGATCTTTGCCGGCCGCCCTGACGTACGACACCGGCGACGCTACCGTGCACTTCGCGGTGAACGTCGATCAGACGCACCTCATCGCGCTGACCGCCACCGAGGTCGAGGTGAGCCTCGGCGAAGCCGATTTCAGCTCACCGGATCCGGATCTCAACGACCTCGGTGACGCCGTGCTCCTCCTGCTCGGCCCGACCATCGAGGCACAGATGGTCGCCGAGTTCGAGAACATCGTCGCCGGCGAGCTCGCGACGCAGCTCGAGGACAGCCTGAACCTCTATGTCCAGACGGTGCACCGCACGCTCGAGAAACCCGACGGCTCCAATGCGACCGTGAGCTTCGACGTCGTCCTCGACTACGCGACCGCGCTTTTCGAAGCGGATCGAGGCGTCACCCTCGGCATGCGCAGCGGCGCTTACGGAACCTTGGCGCTCCCGGCGGGCAACCTCGGCGTGCCGCTGCGCGCCTCGTGCCTGCGCAACGAGCAGGCGCCGGACTTGGCGCGGGAGAGCCCGATCGAGTTTCTGGTCGCGCACGACACGCTGAACCAGCATCTCTACTCCGCGTGGCGTCAGGGGTTCTGGGGGTTCGCGGTGCCGGCGGGGGAGCTCGAGATCGGCGACCGGAACCTCGACTTCGTGAATTTCGCGGTCAGCGGCCAACTCGCCCTCACGGCGATGGACTGCGCGGAGGACGGCGTCTGGCGCGGGACGCTCGGTGATCTCCGGCTGAGCTTCTCGGGCAGGTACGAGGAAGTGGAGCTCACGGCCGAGGGCTATGCGACGATCGTCATGACCCTGGAGCCCAGGGTTTCGTCGGGCAGGCTCTCCGTTTACGCGAAGGACCTCGTTACCCTCGACAGCGACCTTCGCGTGAACCAGGACGACGGGATTCGCTACGAGGCGGACATCAAGCAAATGCTCGAGGCCTACCTGACGAGCAAGCTCTTCTTCAGGCTCAAGCAGAGCGCGCTCGCCTGGATCGGCTTGCCCTACGTCTCGGGCATCGGGTTCACGGAGCCGTCGGTAGAGCGCCTGCCGGGGCACCTGCTGGCGTCGGGCGTGCCCGGGCCGCTCGTGCGCTAGGCGCGGAAATCACCGGGCGCGAGACGGAGCGCGCCCGAGGCGCTATGTTGGAGGGCGTGTCGCTCGTCTGGAGTGCCGCCCTCGCCGCCGCGCTGAGCGCGCGCGTGGAGCTGGCTGCTGCCGGCGCGTCGAGTCCGCGTCCGGCCGCGTGCCGGCCGCCCGCGCAGGTGCTCTCGAGCACGCTCTGGACCCGGCTCCGGCCGCCCGAGACGGACGCGTTTTGCCGGATGCTGGCGCGCGGGTACGCCCGTCTGGAGAGCGAGCCGAAGGAGGCGCTGGAGCTCGCGCGCGCGGCGGGGCGACTTCGCCCGGGCGATCCCGGCGAACGGCTGCTCGAGGGGCGGGCGCTCCTGCGCGTCGGACGAACCGCGGAGGCGTGGCAGGTGCTCGCGCCGCTCTTGGGCGAGACGGCGCTCGACGATGCCCCGTCCCTGCACGACGTGGCGCGCGTCGCGCTGGCGGCGGGCGACCTGGATGCGGCCGAGCGCGCGTACCGGCGGCTCGTCCCGCGCGTCGGGCTGCTCGGCTCCGGCGAGGCGCGCCGCATCGTCTACGTCGAAGCCGCGAGTCTGTTGCTCGCGCGCGGGGCGCGCGGCATCGACGAAGCGCTGGGCTACCTCGCCGAAGCGCGCGCGATACCCCTCTCCGGCGATCGCGACCTGGTGCTGTCGCTGACGGCGCTCGCGCACTCGCGCGCGGGCCGCGTCGAGCAGGCGCGGGCCGCCGCGCGCGAGACGGACGGACCCTGGGACCTCGAGAACGAGCTCAGCGGCGCCGAGCGCGCGCGGGTCGCCGAGGCGGCGCTCTCGGTCGCGCCCGACCCAGCCGGCAGTCCGGAGCCGCTCGCCCTGAAGCGCGTGGTGCTGCTGGACGGCGAGCTCCACGCTGCCATCGCCGTGCTCGCCGAGGGCCGCGACGCCCCGCTGATGCGCGCGCACCTGCGCGCGTTCCTCGCGAGCACGGCCGGCAAGGGACCCTGGGCGGAGCACGCGCGGCGCCTGCTCGGGGAGCGGGGAGGGCGCTAGATCGTGCGGCGCGGCCTGCAGGCGTCGTTGCTTCTCCTCGCGAGCCTGTGGAGCGCGCGCGACGCCGGCGCGAGGCCGACGCTCTGGGAGCGCGCGCGGGAACCTGCGGCGCGCACGGAAGCGCGCCTGCTCGCGGCGCTCGAACGCACGCTCGACGGGCGCGAGCAGGCGGCGAGCGATCCGGGGCTCGCCGAGAATTTGGCGCGCGCGGCGGTGGCGATGAGCGACCTGGCCGGCATCGACGAGCCGCGCGACCCGCGCCTGGCCTGCGTGATGGCGCAAGCCCTGCTCGCTTCCGGACACGATCGCGCGCGCGACGCGCGGCGCCTGCTCGAGGCCGCGCTGCCGAAGCTCGCGGAGGGCATGCTCGCCGCGCAGGCCTGGTACTCGCTCGGGCTCGCGCACTCGGTGCTGGACGATCCGGTCGCCGCGCGTGCGGCGTACACCCGCGCGATCGATCTCGCCTGGGACGCGGATCTGCGCGCCTCGAGCTACTACAATCGCGGGGAGGAGAGCCTCAGGCTCGGCGAGCTCGAGCGAGCGCTCTCGGACTACTCGCGCGCCGTGGCTCTGGCCCGCGAACCGGACGTCGAGGCGCTCGCGCGCTTCGGTCTCGCCGTCGCGCTCGAACGCCGCGCCGATCTGCCCGCCGCGTTCGTGGAGCTCGACCGCGCGCTCTCCATCGTGCTGCCGGTGCCTCCGTATCCGACCGAGGATCCGCTGGAGCTGCCCGGGGTCTTCTTCGTTCCGGAGTACGAGCGCCACTACCTGCAGGCGCTGATCTGGATGGCGCGCGCGCGACACCTCGAGGGCAGCGTGCGCAAGGACGCGTACGGACGCGCGGTTTCGGCCTGGGACGCCTACCTCGAGCAGGCGGACGAGTCCGGGCGCTGGTACGCCCAGGCGCGCGGGCATCGCGAGCGCTGCCGCCGCGAGAGCGAACGCTCCGACGGCGGCGGTTCGCGCAGCCGCCGCGCCCGCTGAGCTCGCCGGCGCTGCGCGTCCGAGCGCTTCAGGCCGCGTGCGGAATTTCGGGGGACTCGCGCAAGATGCGGCTCACGCCTTCCGCGTCTTCCACCGCTTCGAAGACCGGACGCAGGTGCGGTCCGCGCGCGATTTCGCCGAAGGCGCCGCTCGCCGCCACGGCGCGCGCGCGCGGGCCGTCGAGTACGAGAAATACGTCGTGCAGACCGTCGCCCTGCGGCGCGTCGATCACGTCGAAGATCTTGCGGCGGTCGAGGTGCAGCTCCTCGGAGCGCCGCTGGATGAGTACACGCTTGTTGGTCACGAGGTAGCGTGTGTAGGCGACGAGGTAGGCGCTGCGGATGATCGCGTCGTAGGCGAGGTAGGCGGCGATCGCGAGCAGGAGCAGGATCGTCGACCCCATGCCGAGCGCGAGCAGGGCGAAAGGTAGCGAGCGGAACGGCAGGCCGCCCTGGTGCACGTGCTGCAGCGCCGGATAGGCCGCGAAGGCCATGCGCACGCCGCCCGCGAGCAAAAACGCGGCGATCGCGAGCAGCCCCCACTCGCGCTGTCCGCGCGGCACGAAGCGCCGGAATTCGCGGCGCGGCTGGGCCGACCAGACCACGCGCTCGCCCACGTCGAGGCGCTGCGTGAGCGGCTGGTCGCCGGCGCCGCGCGGGGCGAGCCGCTCCGCGCCGCGCACGATGGCCCAGACGCGGTCCGGCGCGCGCACGCCGATCAGGCGCAGCATCAGCCGGCGCCGCAGCGCGCCGGTGGGCACCGCGCGCACGAGCTCGAGGTCACCCGTGTCGGGTCGGTCCGCGTCCCAGTAGATGCGGGCGAAGCTGATGGAGCGGCGTTCGATCGAGCGCCGGAAGGGGCCGTAGATGGCGATCACGTGCTGCTCGGTGACGACGTAACGCGCCCGGGACAGAAGCATGCGCGGCACCTGCACCACCGCGAGCCCGATCGCCGCCGACCAGAACGCGAACAGCAGCAGCGTTCCGGACGGGGCATGCAGTACGAACGCGACGACCAGCGCGAAGGAGAGCGTGATGCCCGAGCCCAGGAACGCGACGGCCGAGAGCGAGCGCTGGAACGGCGAGGGCCGCACCACCGCGGGCCTGCCCGCCCACACGATGCGTTCGCCGAACAGGGAGTCCCGAGCCAATGATTGCGTTCTCCGAGCGGATATCGGACTACAAGTCAATCATTCGGCCTCTCTCGCCGTTCGTCCAGTGAAACGAGGTGGCCCGCGCGCTCCCAGGCTTTTTCAGCAGAATGGGCGCCCACGCCGGCGCCCGGGCGCGCTCGTCCGCGCGCCGCGGCTCGGGGCACGTTGCGCCAAACGAGGCGGAACCGCTCGCGACGGGAGCGCCCGTGCTTCAGCTCGCCGTGGGCGCGACGAACACGATCTCGAGGCGCTCGTTGCGGCTCGCGGCGCCGGGCTGGCGCGGATCGAGCCCCGGCAGCGCGCTGCCGACGTTCGCCGCGGCGACGTTCGCCACGCCCTGGTTCTTCAGCGCGAGGGTCGCGCGCTCGACGCGCGCGAGGTCCCGCGACTCCGGCAGCTTGCCGGCGCTGTGCACGACGACGAGCAGCGGGAAGTCGGGGTGGGTCTTGGCGACGGCGGCGAGCTCCGTGAGCTTCTTCAGCGCGTCGGCGGTGAGGCTGTCGTCGCGCTCGAAGGGTTTGTGCACGGTGATGATCACGCCGCGGTCGTCGCGGCTCGGTACGAGCGCGGCGTCGCTGAGCTCGCTCAGCAGCCGATCGGCGGCGGCGCTCGCCGGACTCTGCTGACTCTTGGCGCTGCGCGTGCTGGAGAGCTCGCGCAGGCACTCGGTCCGGAGGGCGCGCGCTTCGTCGATGGGTGCCATCGGCGCGGTGGGCAGCGCGGTCTCGAACTCGCCGAGCTTCTGGAACACGGGGTCGAGGCTCGTGCGCTGCGGCTCGAGCAGGCGGGCCGCGGAGCAGAGCAGGCGGGCCTGGGCGGCGAGCGCGCGCGCCGCGTCGCGACGGGCGAGCTCGCGTTCGGGGCTCTGAGGCGGGCCGCTCACGGGCTGCGGCAGGGTTTCCCGCGCGACTTTCAGGCGCAGCTCGAGCGCCCGAGTGTCGGCTTCCAGCGTTTGCTGCGCCGCGGCCGTGCGCGCGAGCTCGGCGTCGAGGCGCGCGAGCTCCGCTTCCGCGCTCACCGCCCGCGCCTCGGCGCGAGCGTGCCCCGCGAGCGTCACCGCGCGCTGGTAGGCGGCGCGCGCCTGCTCGCCGACGATCTGCGCGCCCGCCGGGTCTTCGCTTTCGTGGAGCCGCACGGCCTCGGCGC
>DASXWF010001582.1:0-17459 GCA_036503835.1 Polyangiaceae bacterium
CAGCAAGCGCGTCGTGCTGGGCAAGACGATGGAGCAGCAGCTGCGCCCGGCGGTGTGTTACTGGCACACGTTCGCCTGGCCCGGCAGCGACGTGTTCGGCGCCGGCACCTTCAACCGCCCCTGGCACGAGCCGGGTGATGCGATCCAGCGCGCGCAGCAGAAGCTGAAGACCGCGTTCGAGTTCTTCGACAAGCTCGGCATCCCGTTCTTCACCTTCCACGATCGCGACATCGCGCCCGAAGGCGCGACCTTGAAGGAGAGCCACGCCAACCTCGACAAGATCCTCGAGGGCGTGCAGGCCGAGATGGAGCGCACCGAGGTCGGTCTGCTCTGGGGCACGGCCAACCTCTTCAGCCACCCACGCTACCTCGCCGGCGCCGCCACCAACCCCGACCCCGAGGTGTTCGCCTACGCCGCGGCCCAGGTGCGCAAGGTGCTCGACGCCACGCACAAGCTCGGCGGTGAGAACTACGTGCTCTGGGGCGGCCGCGAGGGCTACGAGACCCTGCTCAACACCGATTTGAAGCGCGAGGCCGACCAGCTCGGGCGCTTTCTCACGCTGGTGGCGGAGCACAAGCACAAGATCGGCTTCAAGGGCGCGCTCCTGATCGAGCCGAAGCCCAAGGAGCCGACCAAGCACCAGTACGACTACGACTCGGCCACGGTGAACGCGTTCCTCCAGCGCTATCACCTCGAGAACGAGTTCAAGGTGAACATCGAGGCCAACCACGCGATCCTGAGCGGCCACACCTTCCAGCACGAGGTCGCCTACGCCCTCGCGAACGGCATCTTCGGCAGCCTCGACATCAACCGCGGCGACGATCTGCTCGGCTGGGACACCGACCAGTTCCCGAACAACGTCGCCGAGATCGCGCTCGTCATGTACACGCTGCTCAAGGGCGGCGGTTTCACGAGCGGCGGCATGAACTTCGACGCCAAGCTGCGGCGCCAGAGCATCGACCCGGCGGACCTCTTCCACGGTCACATCGGCGGCATGGACACGCTCGCCCGCGGCCTACTGGTCGCGGACCGCATGATTTCCGATGGTAAGCTCGAGAAGGTCGTGAGCGATCGCTACGCCGGCTGGCGCGGCGAGCTCGGCGAGCGCATCCTCGGCGGCAAGCTCAGCCTGGCCGATCTCTCGGATCACGTGCTCTCGAAGGGCATCGAGCCGCGTCCCCGCTCCGGACAGCAGGAGCTGCTCGAAAGCCTCGTGAATCGATACCTCTGACGCTTCCTCGAGCCTCCGACGCTCCGGGAGTCGCCGTTCCGAACGCTCGGCGACTCTCGGAACCGACAGGGTGAAAGATTCCAGTCAGCGAGTGACGATTGAATGAACCGCGCGCGCTTTTCTGCGCGACGAGCGTTCAGTCGGACTTGACGCCTTGCTGCCTCGGTTGGTGAGGCTAAATTTCGCGGATGAGAGCGCTCTTCGGCGTCGCGGTGGCCGGCGCGGCCTATCTTTCTCTCGCCTGCGCTTCCGACACGGGTGCACACGATCCGTTCGGATCCGGGGGGTCCCCGGTGGGCGCGGGCGGACAGGCCGCCGGCGGCAACGGCGGGCTGACGGCGGGAGGCACCGGCGGACAGGACGCGGCCGGTAGCGGCGGGCTCGCGACGAGCGGCAGGGGCGGGCAAGCCGCGGCGGGTAGCGCCGGGCAGGCCGGGACGGGCATTCCTGTCGGCGGCAACGGTTCGTCGGGAGGCGGCGCCCCGATCGGCGGCGGAACGTACGAGCTGCCCTCGGATTTCACGGAGGCCGAGCAGGGCTCGGGTTGGAAGCTCGGTGAGCTGGTGGAGGGCAACGATCCTCCCGACATGGGCGCCTGCAGCAACCAGCTCACGGGCGTGGTGCGCGACTTTCGGGATCGCGAAAGCGACGGCGGCCACCCGGACTTCGAGCGGGAGGTCACGAATTTCGACGTGCAGCTCGGCATGGTGGAGGATGCGATCGGCGACAATCGCAAGCCGGTGTCGACCGGGCCGAGCGTCAACGCCACCGGCTCGGAAGAGTTCGACCAGTGGTATCGGAACGGTTCCGAGAACGAGGCGTACTACCTGACCCTCTTCCTCGTGCCGGGCGACGAGAACGTGTTCACGTTCGAGAGCCACGACTTTTTCCCGGTCGACGGCGCCGGTTTCGAGGACGAGGTCTTCGGCCACAACTATCACTTCACGTTCGAGCTCCACACGTCCTTCGTGTACCGCGGCGGCGAGACGTTCGAGTTCATCGGGGACGACGACGTTTGGGTGTTCATCAACGGCCGCCTCGCGGTCGACCTCGGCGGTGTGCACCCCGAGGTGGCGGGCTCCGTGGACCTCGACGAGAGCGCGAGCGAGTTCGGGCTCAGCATCGGCGGCATGTACGACCTCGACATGTTCCATGCGGAGCGCCACACGACCGAGTCGAATTTCCGAGTCGATACGACCCTCGAGTTCACGAATTGCGGCGAATTCGTCGACCCGCGCTGACACGGCACGGGTTCCGCTACGCTGGGGTAAGTGTTTCGCTTCCGAAAAAACGAGCGCCGTGGAGCGCGCGGTCTCTCGCTCGCCGCGCTGGCTTCGCTGGCGGCGCCCTGGCTCCTGAATCACTGCGCGGGCGAGTCGTCTCCGTACGACGAGCTCAGCTGGGCGTGCGAAGAGCGAGGATCCAGCTGTGCGTGCCGGGGCACGCCCGAGCCCGCGCGGGCGGGAGCGAGCACGGCCTGCCCGCGCGAGCTCGACTGCTGTTTCGTTCAGGCGGGGCCCGACGGTGCCACCGACTGCAGCTGCGTCGCCGTGGAGGCGAGCTCGGCCGGAGGTGAAGGCGGGGCAGGGGGAGCGGCCGAGAACGGCGGGGCCGCGAGCCAGGACATCGCCTGTCATCAGGCGGCGCTCGACCACGGCTCGACCGAGGTCGTCGACCGCTGTCCCCCCATCACCCTGGACGGCGCCGGAGTCTGCGCGCTCGTCTATGAGGCCTGCGATCCGGCCTACCTCGAGAGCCTCGGCCTCGTCGACTGCTGCGAGGGCACCCGCTGCGTGGAGGATGCTTCCGGCGTTCTGGTCTGCCAGCCGGACTGAGTCGGAGCTATAAGGTCCACCGCCCCATGGCGAAGAAAGCCTCGAAGAAGGTCGCAGCGAAGGACAAGCGCGAGACCAACGCGTCCGTAGTCAAGAAGGCGCTCATCACGCGCTTGCCGCGGCGCGTGAGCTCGTCGGGACAGATGGTCCTGCCGGCCGCGCCCTCCCTGCTCGACCACTACACGGAAAAACTGTACGAGTACTTCTCGCTGCTCGGGCGCGTCTTCACCAAGGAAGAGATGGATCACCTGAAGGGGATCCTGGAGCGCAAGCTCGACGAAGCCTACACGGCTTCGCCCTACGCGCGCGTCGTCGTCCACTACGAGACGGACCCGCCGCCCAAGACCTCGCTCACGTACCGGATGAGCGTGTCCATGTCGTCGATCAAGGACGAGTACGACGGTTGGATCAAGACGCGCACGCCGCCGTACTTCGGCGCGCATCCCGACGCGAAGGTCATGCAGGCGGCGCGTTCGCTCGGCAATCCGAAGGACGCTCCGGTGCTCGACATCGGCGCCGGTACCGGCCGGAACACGTTGCCCCTGGCGCGGGAGGGATTTCCCATCGACGCCATCGAGCTCACCCCTTCGCTGGCGGGGCTCTTGCGCGAGGAGGTCGCGAAGGAGAACCTCGCGGTGCGTGTTTTCGAGGGTGACGCGCTCGCCGGCAACACGGAGCTGCCCGAGCATCACTACAAGCTCGTCTTCCTGTCGGAGGTGATCGCGTCCCACATCCGTACGGTCGATCAGGTTCGCGCGATCTTCGACGGGGCGGCCGAAGCGCTCGTCGCGGGAGGCCTGCTCGTGTTCAACGCCTTCCTCGCTCACGAGAGCTACCGGCCCGACGCGGTCGCCCGCGAGCTCTCCCAGGTGTTCTGGTGCAACCTGTTCACCCGACAGGACCTGGCCACGGCGATGCAGGGGCTGCCGTTCGAGCTCGTCGCGGACGAGTCGACGCACGACTTCGAGCAAGAAAACCAGCCGGCCGAGGCGTGGCCGCCGACGGGATGGTTCGTGGACTGGTCGAAGGGGCTCGACCTGTTCGACCTTCCACGCGGCACGGCTCCCATGGAGCTTCGCTGGCTCACCTTTCGCCGCAAGGAGTGAGTCGGCTCGCTCCCACTTTGCGCGACGGGATCTCGGGGCGGGCTCGGCTGTGTGACCGGTCAGTGTCCGGTCGTCTGGACATTCCCAGACCGCTTGCCCACGCGGGACCGGTGGCCCGCCCCCCCTCAAGCCCAGGTTTTGCGGCTTTCTAGAAAGTCCCCCGGCCCCTCAGACCGGCGCGGCGGCCGAGCTGAGCACCCTGCTCCCAATACCAAGTGTCCGCGGTGGCGTTGTGCAAACAGCGTGCCCAGCGGACACCGCCAGGAAACGCGGAGATAGCCCTGATCGGTTGGCACAGCTTGGCGCAGACTCGGGGGCCCTTCGGACTACGGTGACAGGCCCCTCGGGGGACCTGCCCCCGAACGACACGGGGATGCAACGAGCTTCCCTGGGCCCGGCGGAGCTGGTAACCCGCCCGCGTGCTCCCGCATCCGCTCGACCTCGTCGCCCTGATCCTGGGGATCCTCTTCACGCTCCGCCAGATGGACGTCCACAACCGTCAGGCCGATCGCTACCCAGGGATCCCGGTTCAGGACTTCGAGCGCTGGAAGAAGAGCGCGACGCTCGCGTACCGCTGGGGGAGCTCCGCTTGTTTCGGCAAGGTGCTGCTCGACATCGGCTTCTCGCAGCTCATGGGGCGTGTCGCGTTGCCGGCCGCCGCGCGCTGGGGCGTCGGGCTCACGCTCGATGTCGGGTGGGTGGGGCTCGTGATCTACAGCTACGTGCGCGTGATGCGCGCGCGCCGCTACGGCCGCGAGATCGGCGTCGAGCCCGTGCTGCAGACGCGCCGCGGCCCGACCGAAGAATAGTGGAGAGGGTCGCGCCGCCGAAGCGACGCGACGCGGCTCACTTCTTGTCGTCCTTCTTGACGTCCTTCTTCGTGCCGGGCTTCGGGGGGGGCGGCGGCGCGCTGGGCTTCGGCTTCGGAGCGACCGAGGCGCTCGGCTTGGGCGCGGCCGACGCGCTCGGCGAGGGCTTCGGCGCGGCGGAGCCCGACGGGCTCGGCGCCACCCCGCCGTCGGTGGGCTTCACGACGGCCGTCTTCTTCTCGTTGAGCGCGGCGTCACGCGTGACCTTCTCCGGCTTGTCGGAGAGTCCCTTCGCCTCGACCCAACCCTTCGAGAATTGCCCGATGCCCGAGGGGAACTCCACGAGCTGGAAGTCGTCGACCTTCACGAGCCGGAAGACCAGCAGGCCCTTCGGCAGGGTCGCGACCTCTGCGGTCTTCGTGTCGGCCTCGTTGAAGACCTTCACCTCGTCGGCCACGACGCGCACACCGGATTCGTCGAGCTTCGACTCTTTCTCGACGCCGTAGCGCTTCACGTCGCCGAGCTTGGCGCTGCCGCCGGTCGGGGCCGCGGCGGTCTCGGCCGGTGCGGGCGTCGGCGTCGGCGCCGGCGTCGGGGCCGGAGCAGCCGGGGTCGGCGGGGTCACGGATGCCTCGGGCGCTGCCTCCGGCTTCTTCTTGCAGGCGAGCAGGGCGCCCACCATGAGTCCGGTCGAGACCATTGCCGTCAAGCGCTGCTTCCGCACCATTGATTCCTCCTGAAGTCCCCCGGGATACTTTCCAAAAAGTCTTGTCCGTTGGACGTTTCCGTCGCGTCTGAACGCCAGGTTCTTACTCCACCCGCGCAGGGCTGAATAGTGCGCTCTCGGTCGTGACCCCGCGGAGTGAACGGCCGCCGACCGGCCGGCTGGGACTGGTCCGCCGGTCCTTGCCCGAAAGGGGCGGCGTGGGTGCTAGGGCGCCGCCGCGGGCGGCGGTGGGGTGGCTTCGCTCGGCGGCGGGCGCTTCGCGAGGCAACTCTCGATGCCGGACGTGATCGCCGGGGGGGCGCCCTTCGGTAAGCGCGGCGTGCCGAGCACGCTCATGAACAGGCGATCGAGCGCGACGCCCCACCAGACGAACATGGCGCGCCCCTTGATGTTCGCGTCCGGTACGCCGCCGCCGCGCCCGCCGTTCCAGGCGCGCGAGTCGCTGCTGTTGTTGCGGTTGTCGCCGAGCACCCAGGTCTCGCCCGCCTTCACGTGGTAGGGGCCCTGGCGTCCTTCGGAGCGGTTGTCCTCGAAGAGCGTGAGGTACGCGCGTTCGCCGAGGAACTCGACGAACAGCTCGCCCCGCTTCTCCGAGTACTCGCCGCCCTCCTGGTAGGCGTACTCGCCCACGCGGCAGCTCGGCACGCGCCAGCCGTTGATGATCGGGTGTCCGCCCTCGACCACGAGCGTGTCGCCGGGCAGCGCGATCGCGCGCTTGATGAAGTCCTGGCTCGGAGCGTCCGGGTTCGTGTCGGGATACACGAAGACGATCACGTCGCCGCGCTCGGGCGGCAAGCCGTCGAACACGCGATAGCTCGTGAACGGGACGAGCGGTCCGTACGCGAGCTTGTTCACGAAGATGTGATCCTGGATCTGCAGCGTCGGCAGCATCGAGCCGCTCGGAATCTTGAAGGCCTCGATCACGAAGGCGCGGAGCAGGAGCGCGACGCCGATGGCGACGGCGATCGACTCCACGTACTCCCTGAGCTCGCCTTTTTGCCAGCGCCCGAGGTGCTTGTGCACGAGCTGAGCGGCGCGATCGTGGGCCTCGCCGAAAGCCTGGCGATCGAAGGGCGTGCGCGTCATCGCCCGGCGCAGGGCCTCGAGGCTGTCCAAGAGCTCCTCGCGCGCGGCGGCGGGCACGCCCTGCTCGAACGCCTGGCGCTGGCGGCGCAGCACCCGATCCGCTTCGTCGAGCAGCTGCGCGGCGCGTTCGATCTCGCGCCGGGCCTCGCGCGGCACGTCCTTCCTCGCGTCCGTGCCGGCGAACGGCAAGACGTGGCGGTAGTGATAGACGAGCATCTCGAACAGCGTGAAGAAGCCGATCGTCGCGGGGATCGGCTGGTCGTCGATGGCCCAGAGCAGCCGATCGAGCAGCGTCACCGGCTCGAAGCCCGCGCCCGGGCTCAAGATCCGCACCGTGAAGTGAGCCAGCACGAGCGGAACGATCACGAACCAGATCGGCCAGACGACGAAGCGGTAGAGCTTGGGATCTTGGACGCTGGTGTTCATCGGTTCGGGCAGGCTTTCCGCTTCAGGGTGCGTCGCCGACCATCAGCAGGTAATCGATCTTGGCGGCGCGATCGGCTCGAAGATCGGGCGCGGGTCCGCGGCCGGCGCGATCCGAGTGATCCAGCACGAGGTAGTACCGGCCCGGCGGGACCGGGACGTAGCGGCGAAAGGGTTGGCCGTTCTGCAGGGGCTCGTCGAATAGCACGGGTCCGGCGAGAGTCCGGGGACCCGCTTCCCGGACGTAGGCGTCCACCTCGGGATCGGCCTTGGCCTGGGTCAATAGCAGCACATCGACGGCCGGCGCCCCGTCGACGCTCAAGTTCAGGTAGAGGGCCTGCCCGTCGTCCTCGACCGCGAAGGCGCCCACGAAATCCTGCTGCTGCGTGTGCACCTCGGTCCGATCGTTGAAAAGAACGCGCTTGTCCTCCGTCTTCACCTCGTAGGGGTGAAACGGGTGCTCCCCGGTCGGGATGATGCCCATGCCGAACTCGGTCTCGCCGTGTGAGCCCCGGCGGATCACGGTGAACCCGCGCCGCAGCTGGCCGTCCACGATGCGCTTGCCGAGGGTCTCGGCGTTGACGCCCGCGGCCGCCATGGCGGACTGCGCGCCCGGCACTTCCACGAGCAGCGTCTTGAACGAGCTCGTGTCGACCAGGCGAGGGCGGAAGTACACGTAGAGCGCGCCGTCGTGCACCTGAAAGTCGGGCGCGTACTCGACGAGCCCGGCCGCTTCGAAGCCGATGCGGCCGAGCGGTATCCCGAACGCGTAGCCTTTGCCGCGGTACTGGACGATGAACGATTTCCGCTGCTCCTCGTCGAGGAGCTGCGTCTGGCAGCTCGCGGCGAAGAAGCGTCCCACGACGGGCTGTTCGTCGGCGAGCTTGAGCGGCGCGCCGCCCTTCAGCATCTCCGCGCAGAAGCTGTCGAGACCGAACTTCAGGATGTCGAAGCGCAACGACTTGTTGGCCGGATCGTTCACGACGCCGGCGCCGAGCACCGACATGCCGCTCGTC
Source organism: Polyangiaceae bacterium (assembly GCA_036503835.1). Taxonomy (GTDB): domain Bacteria; phylum Myxococcota_A; class Polyangia; order Polyangiales; family Polyangiaceae; genus PMG-095. The sequence continues at coordinate 8,234 of DASXWF010001582.1, forward strand.
CCGAGGCTCTCCCGCGAAGGACACCCGCCGAGCGCGACGCACAGCGACGTGAGAAGGAGCGCCTTCCGCGGAAATTCTGTGGGCCGGGTCGCCGTCACGAGCGCGCGAGCCTAGCATTTAGTAATACCGGGAAGCTCATGAGCCAGGTTGCGATACTCGGCGCCGGTGCCTGGGGCACCGCGCTCTCGCTGGTCCTCGCCGAACGTGGCGCGGTGCGGCTCTACACCTGGGAGGAGGAGCACGCGCGGTCGCTCGCCGCCACGCGCGAGAACGCCGCGTTCCTGCGCGGGTTCCCGCTGCCCGAAGCGGTCGAGCCCACGGCGAACCTCGAGCACGCGCTCGCGGGCGCGGAGGCAGTCGTGCTGGCGCTGCCGAGCCAGGCCCTGCGCGGGTTGCTGGAGCGGGCCCGTCCGTTCTTGCCGGCCGTGCCGCTGGTGGTCGCGAGCAAGGGCATCGAGACGGGGACGCTGCGCCTGATGAGCGAGGTCGTCGAAGACGTGCTCGGGGCCGGCGCGGCGGGCCGCGCGCTGGTGCTGTCGGGGCCGAGCTTCGCGCTCGAGGTCGCCCGGCGCCTGCCGACGAACGTGGTCGTGGCCGCACGGGATCACGGGCTCAGCGTGGCCGTCCAGACGCGCATCGCGACCGAGTTCTTTCGCGTCTACTCGAGCGACGATCCGGTGGGGGTCCAGGTCGGCGGTGCGCTCAAGAACGTGATCGCGATCGCGGCGGGCGCCTGCGAGGGCCTCGGCTTCGGCCACAACACGCGCGCCGCGCTGATCACGCGCGGCCTCGCCGAGATGGCTCGCCTCGCGCTCGCCAAGGGCGGCAACGTGCTCACGCTCGCCGGGCTCTCCGGGCTCGGCGATCTGGTGCTCACCGCGACCGGCGAGCTCTCGCGCAACCGCACCGTCGGCTTCGAGCTCGGCCGCGGCAAGAAGCTGAAAGAAGTGCTCGCGGGGCTCGGACACGTCGCGGAGGGCGTGCCCACGGCGGAGTGCGCTCATCGCCTCGCGGAGCAACTCGGCGTGGAGCTGCCGATCTCGAGCGAGGTCTACCGCGTGCTCTTCGAGGACAAACCCGTCGGGGACGCGGTCAAGGACGTGCTGCAGCGTCCGCTCAAGCGAGAGTGGTAGCGGCCCGCGCCGTAGCCAGCGCGGGCCGCTTCAGGACTCCGGCCTCTCAGCGCGCGTCGACGAAGTCGCCCGAGATGCCGAGGTCGCCGCCGGTCCCGGCGATCACGCCGCCGGTTCCGCCTTGCGCGTCCGTTCCGGCGGTTCCGCCCTGCGCCGTGCCCGCGGTTCCGCCCTGCGCGGACGAGCCGCCGGCGCCCGCGCCGGACGTGCCGCCCGCACCGGACGTACCGCCCGCGCCCGTGTCGGTCGGGGCGAGGCAGTAGGCGGTGGTCGAAGTGACGCAGGTCGGCGTGTCACCCGGGCAGGTGATCGGCTCTTCCAGCTCGCCGTCCGCGTTGCAGCCCTGGATCTCGGTCGCGCTCGCGCAGGTCACGCTGTTCGGGACGCACTCCGCGCACCCGATGCGATCGACGCAGATCTGTCCGTCCTCGCAGACCTCGACCTCGTCCTCTCCGTCGCGGTAGCGACCGTCCTCGCAGTTCGCCGCCGTGATCGAGTTCACGCAGAACTTGGTGTCCTCGATGCACACGGCCTCGCAGTGCGCGGCGCCTGCGTTCGGGTTGCCCTGCTCGTCCTGATAGCAGGCGCCGACCGGGCAGGTCTCGGGCTCGCGCAAGACGCCGTCCGCGTCGCACTCCTGAATCAGCGTGCCGCCGGGGAAGCCGTCGGCGTCCACGCAGTTCGTGGTGAAGGGCGTGCACTCGCCGCCGCACTTGATCTTCGACATGCCGAAGCCGTCGTCGTCGCGATCCGCGAGATCGACGTAGTTGCGGCAGAACAGCGTGTCGTCGCAGCTCCTGAGCTCGAAGTTGCCGTTGACGCACTGGGTGAAGAACGGCGAACCGTTGCCCTCACTGTCGATTTGCGTCACGCAGTGCTGCTCGCCCTCGGTGCATTCGCTGCACTGACCGGGGACGTAGCCGGCGTAGGTCTGGGGGTTCGCGCCGCTCGTGATCTCGACGCAGCGCGCGCAGTCCTCCGCGTCCTCGAACAGGCCCCTTGCGTTGCAACGGACGAAGCTGCCGTCCGCGCCGCAGGCTCCCACGTCCGGGGGCAGATTGAAGGTGCCGAAGACGTCGAACAGGTAGACGCAGGCAGGCTCCATGCACTGGCCGATGTTGTAGTTGTCGGCGCCGCCCTGCAGGTTCGGCCCGCACCAGAGCTCGCGGTCGTCTTGCTCGCAGCGGGTGACGGAGCCGAGATTCCAGGTCCCGTCCTCGCCGCAGGTGATCGTGTACTCGCCGTAGTTGCTGATGGAGGGCGACGGGTTGTCGATCGGGAAGCCGGTGCCCGCGACGTCGCTGTAGCAGGCCTTCGCGCCGGGGTGACACTCCTGCGTGCAGGTCGGCCCGATGAACGAGCCCTCTTCGCCCGTGCCGCCCGTGCCGTACAGGCTCGTGTACGCGCACTCGGTATTCTCCGGGCACACGTAGTTCGCCCAGTGCGGTAGCACGTACGGCGCGAGACCCTCGCACAGGCTGAACGACGCGAGGAAATCGAGATCGTCGCTGGTCGGGTCACCGCAGGTGAACGAGCCGCCCGACTGATCGATGTTGTTGTAGATGTCGCGCAGGGCGTAGGGAACCGTGCATTCCGGGACCTGGCACACGCCGCGCGAGCTGTCCGGCACCGCGAACGTGGGCGGGGGCAACCCCTGCCGGTACGCGGAGCGGGCGTCCTCGATGAACGCGTTGATCGCGGCGTTCGAGATGTTGTCGTAGATGCAGATGCCGTTGTCGGCGCAGCTCGAGAGCTCCCAGCCGGTGCCGTTCTCGTTGCAGGTGTAGACCGTCTGCGGATCGATCGAGCCGTTCAGGAGCTGGTCGAGGATGTTGCCGTTGCCGAGCGCGATGTCCGCGCAGCGCACGTCGCCGGCGCGACAGACCGGGCCCTGACAGCCGCCGTCGAAGCAGGTCGTGTCCTCGGGGCAGTCCTGGACCGGGTCGTACTCCGTGCCGTTTTCGTTGCAGTAGCGGACGTGCGTGAGATCCATGCAGGTGCCCGAGTGCGGCACGCAGCCCTTCTCGGCGTCGACCACGCACTCTGCGCCGTCGTCGGTCACTTCGCAGAGCTCGTTCGCGGCGCACGCCGTGTAGCGCCAGCCGGAACGGTCGCGCTCGCAGCTCTTCACGGTCGAGCCGTCGGCGCAGGTGACCTCGCCCGAGTCGCACACGGTGACGCTCGGCTCGTCGTCGTCGACGCGGACGCAGGTGCCGTAGGTCGAGTTCGCTTCCTCGGGGTCGCTGGTGTCGTCGCACCCCGTGCCCGGCGCGCAGGTGACCTGCAGCCAGGTCTTGCCGTCCTGCGAGCAAACGCGTGAAACGACCTCGGAGCCGCATTCGGTGGCGCCCGGGGTACAGGCGCCCTGGCAGCCGATCACGGTCTCGCCGTCCTCGTTCTCGCTGGTGCCGCAGGCCTCGCCTTCGTTGCAGGAGAAGGGGACCCACTCCGTCTGGTCGGCGCTGCACGCCTGCCCGACCTGTTCGTCCAGGCAGGTCGTCTGTCCGACGCGGCAGATGACGACCTTGGTGCTGTCGCCGTCGCCACACGCGACGAAAAGCGACGCGGTGCTTCCGAGCAGCACGGCGCAAAATAGTGCTTTCGAGTTCATCACTACTTCCTTTTCCCTACTTCGAACGCTTCGAACCCCGGCTAAGCAAGCGGCGCGAAGCCTCGACCCAACTCTAACTAGCGGCGCGATACTAACCGCCTCGCGCCGGAAGGGAACCGATTTTTCCGTGCGCGTGGGCAGCGAGCATCCTCGCAAGAACCTTGGCCAAACGGCCGGCGGCCGGCGGCGTTTTCGCGTCCGCGGCCCGGAAAACGCGGCAGGTGATGCGGGGTGAGCGTGGGGTGAGCTACGCTCCGAGCCCAGGACATGGCGACCGTTCGCTTCTTTCCCGCCGACGGCGCGCCCGTGCTCGTGGCCGTCCACAAGCCGGTCACGACCATCGGACGCGCGCTCGGCAACGACATTGCCGTCCCCGATCCGAGCGTCGCCCACCATCACGCGCAGGTCGTCTTCAACGGCCGCGACTTCCAACTCGAGGAGGTCGACAAGGAGGCCGAGATCCTGATCAACGGCAAGAAGAAGCGGCGCGCGCGGCTGGTCCACGGCGACCGCGTCACGCTCGGCCGCGCCCAGCTCGGCTTCAGCATGTTCACCGAGCTCGACATGGCTCCCCTTGAGCGCCCGGCCGCGCGGGCCGACGGCGACATCGCGGGCCTGCGGCGCCTGCACGCCTTCAGCGAGCGGCTGATGACGGTGAGCTCCGTCGACGAGCTGCTCGAGACCCTGCTCGACGACGTCATCCAGCTGACCGGCGCCGCCCGCGGCGTGGTCTTGCTCGTCGATCTCGCCGACGGCAAGCAGTCGACCCCGCGCGTGCGCGCCTCGCGCAACGTGGGCAGCGAGGTGCTCGAGGATCCGTCGGGCGCCATCAGCGACAGCATCGTGCGCCAGGTGATCGAGACGAAGCGCCCGGTGATCGTCAGCGACGCGCTCACCGACACCACCTTCGGCAAGAGCGAGAGCGTGATCGCGCTCAAGCTCTCGAGCGTGATGTGCGCTCCGCTGCTCAGCCAGGGTGAGACGGTCGGCGCGCTCTACGTCGCGAACGACGAGGTGAAGCACCTCTTCGAACGCCGCCAGCTCGACCTCCTGACGATCTTCGCGGGCCAGGCCTCGCTGATCCTGCAGAACGCCATGCTGCTGAGCGCCCTGCGCGCCGACCAGGAGAAGCTCCGCGGCGAGCTCCAGGACAAGCGCTTCGGCGAGATCGTCGGCGCCTGCGCCTCGATGATGGAGGTGTTCCGGAAGCTCGCCAAAGTAGCCGCGACGGACATCAGCGTGCTCATCACGGGCGAGACCGGCACGGGCAAGGAGCTGATCGCGCGCGAGATCCACCGCCGCTCGAACCGCGAGAACGGTCCGTTCGTGACCGTCAACTGCGGCGCGATCCCCGAGAACCTGATGGAGAGCGAGATGTTCGGCCACGTGAAGGGCGCCTTCACCGGCGCCGTCGCGAGCCGCGCCGGCAAGTTCCAGCAGGCGGACGCGGGGACGCTCTTCCTCGACGAGGTCGGCGAGCTCACGCCGCAGCTCCAGGTCAAGCTGCTGCGCGCGATTCAGGAGCGTGTGGTCTATCGGGTCGGTGACAACCGCCCGGAGCGCTGCGACATCCGCATCGTCGCGGCGACCAACCGGAACCTCGAGGACATGATCAAGACCGGCGAGTTCCGCGAGGATCTCTACTACCGGCTGAACGTCGTGAACCTGTGGCTGCCGCCGCTCCGGGACCGCGGCGACGACGTCTTCATCATCGCCAAGGCCTTGCTCAGCAAGTACGCCGACGAGATGAACAGCCAGGTGCGCGGCTTCTCGCCGCCCGCGCTCTCCGCGATCCGCAAGGCGCTCTGGCCCGGCAACATTCGCCAGCTCGAGAACCGCATCAAGAAGGCGCTCGTGCTCTGCGAGAAGACGCTGCTAGGTCCGGAGGACCTCGACCTGGGGGCCGACGCGGAGAGCCCCATCGTCCCGCTCGAGAAGGCCAAGGAAGACTTCCAGCGGCGCTACGTGCTCGAGGTGCTCGAGCGCAACAACGGCAACCGCACGCAGACCGCGCGGGACCTGGGCGTCGATCCGCGCACTATTTTCCGGTATCTCGAGAAAGAGCAGAACCCGATGCCGAGTGGCGCCGGCGGCGTCGCCGAGGACTGAGCGCGACCGAAAGCGCTCGGGAGTCGGGCACGGGCACGGGTACGAACGCTCTTACTGAACGCCCCCGACCAGCCAGGCGAAGGCGGGGACGAAGACTTCTTCGGGGCGGGCGCCGCCCTGGCGCGCGGCCCCGGTGCCGTTGCGATCGGGGTCGAGCAGGAAGCCGTGGTCGCCGAAGGCGACCAGCAGCGTTCGGGTCGGCAGCTTCTCGCAGAGCTCCGCCACGGAGTCCGCGAGCTCGACCGCGAGCGCGTCCAGCCGCTCGACCTCGGGCGGGCCCGCTTCGGCGAGCCGGGCCTCGACCAGATCGAGCTTGAGGAGCTCGCGGTGTCCGACCTTGATGCGGCGCGGCGTCTTGGCCATGCGCCCGCGCGCCACCGGTACGTCGTGGTCGTTCGGCTGCCCGATTTCGCGCAGCCCCTCGGGACCGCGGCCGATCAGCGTGAGCTGCGTGTTCGTCTCCGTGGGGAGCGCGGACCAGAGCAGCAGGCGTTCCGTCAGCGCCACGTCGCCGCCCCGGCGCGCTCGCAGCAGTCGCTCCACGCGCAGCCCGAGATCGAAGCGCATGCCGTCGACGAGCAGGAGCTGCACCGATCGCGCGCCGTGCAGCCGCCCGATGCGCAGCGCCGCGTCGGCGACGTCGAGCACCATGCTCGGGCGCTTGCCGCGGACGCGCATGGCGTCGAACGCGTCGGTGTAGCTCTTCGCGAAGCTCGCGGCCCAGCCCTCGAGCACCGAGCCCACTTCGGCCGGGGCGATGCCGCGCAGGTAGGCGTCGCGCAGCGGCACGTAGCTCTGGACGAACATGCGCTCCACGGCGGCGAGCGGTTTCGGGCCGCGCGCGCGCTCGAGCTCCGCGAGCCAGGTGGGCCAGGTCTCGCGGGCCGCCGGATCGATCGGGGCCGAGGCCTCGGCGGGCGCCGCCGGGGGAGCGACCGCGCCGACCGGCTCGGGCGCGGCAACGGGCTCGGTGGCGGGGACGGTGACGGGCTCGGCGGCGGCCGCAACGGGCTCGGCGACGGCAACGGGCGTCTCGAACACCTCGGGCGCCTCGAACACCTCGGGCGCCTCGAACACCTCGGGTGCCTCGAACACCTCGGGCGCCTCGAACACCTCGGGCGCTTCGGGTGCCTCGAGGTGGACGATCTCGGGTTGGGTATCCTCGGTTCCGAAATCCGAGGGAAGGAGCTCCGGTTCCGGCGTCGCGTGCGCGAGCTCCGAAACCAGCGCTTCCGCCAAGTCTCCGAGCAGCGAAGGCGCGTGAGTGGTTTCTGCGACGGGCGGAGGAGTCTCGCTGAGCTCCATCGTGCGCACACTGGCGGCGATCTCGGGCGCCACGTCGGGCGCTGCCTCCACGATCGGCTGCTGCTCCCCTCGAAGGAGATTCAAGAGCGGCACGGGCGGGCCGTACACGCCGAGCGCGCGATTGCGGTCGTCGAGCGCGAGCTCGACCGGCAGCCGCGCCGGCGCGCCGAGCCAGAAACGCAGCACGGCGCTGTCCTCCGCGTCGAGCGCACCGGTCAGTCCCGCGATGCCCTCGAGCGGCCCCAGCGCCACGAAGAGTCCCCGGAGCTCGACCAAGCGAGCTCGGTACAGCTGATCACCGAGCGAAGCGTCGAGGTCGCTCGCCGCGCCGATGCCCGGCGGACACGCCCCGCGCCGTTCGAGGGCGCTTTCGATCGCCTCCTCTAGGACGAGCCCGAGCTTGCCGCGATCGGCGGCCCGCGGCGCCGCGACGAACACCGGGAGCAGGCCGTGTTGTTCGGCCGCAGCGCCGAGACTCGAAAGCTCGACCTCGCTCGCGAACTGCACGCCCGGCCTCGGGTTCGAAGCCGAGGCTGGCGGTCCGCCGCGGAGCGGCCCTTCGGTCGGGAAATGGTCGGGGCGTGGATCGAGGTTCGCTTCGTGCTCGCCCGGCACGAGTCCCATAAGCCCACTGAGAGGCACGACGCTCATCGCGCCCGAACCTCGCAGACGCGCGAAATCTGGCCTAGTTTTTGGCGCTGACGGATCGCCGGCTCGTTGGCCGGAATGGTTGACGAAACGGCTCGAAAACTTATAGAATGATCAAGGTTCCCTCTGCCGAGCTCGGGAGGCCGTAGCAACGAATCTCTGACAGCAACCGAACGGGAGGCGACGAGTGGTGAAGTGCTAGGCCCGGGATACCTCACCGGGAAGCCGGACGCCGCTTAGACCAAGTCTCCCACCTAGCGCAGCTAGAGGTTCGGGCTACACCAACACTCGCGACTCAGGTGGTAAGGAGCCCTCAAACGGGCTGGCGCACAACGCCGGCCCGTTCGAGTTTGTCGTGGGTTGGCACTGCCGACAGTCTTTGGCACGAGCAGATCACGATCGGCGAGGGTAGCCCACACGCCACGCGAAAAAACCGGCGAGGCCGGTGGACGGCTGTCCCTTCGATCGAGAATGTCACAGGGCGTGTCGGCCACCGGTGCAGCGAACGAACCTGCCGAAATCGGCTGTCCCGCGCCCTTTCCAGGAAATCCGTCGAAGTAGTACTAGAGGTGGCTTCTCGGGTATCCGCGGGGCCTTCCGTCGTAGGGCGCGGTCGGGTAGGTTGCCCGGCCATGAATTCACCGAAGGGCAGCCGCAGTCCCGCCCCTCAACGCAGCCGCCGCATCCGACTGGTCGGCTGGCTCGGAGCGCTGCTCCTGTTGGTGCCGGCCTCGGCGACCGCGGCAAAGATCCGCGGGCGCGTCGAAGGCTTCCGGAACCTTCTCAATCCGGTGTGGGCGGAAGCGAAGGACCCGAAGGCGCACGGCTATTCGTTTCGGGAACCGGTTCCCACGGTGCGCGCCGAGTTCCGCCGGCTGTTCCCGCACGCGCCCAAGGAGATCTGCGTGGCCGCCATCGCCGCGGGCCCGCAGAAAGCTCAGCCCCCGGTGCTCGTCCGTGTCGGCGGCGGCCGGACGACCCCGGTCACCCTGGTCGTGCCTCCCGGCACGCGCCTCACGCTGCAGAACACGGACCCGTTCAAGCATCGGCTCTACGGTGTCGGCATCAGTACCTTCCAGCCGAACGACACGCCGCGCGGCGGATCGCGCGAATGGAGCGTACCAGGCCCCGGCGTGTTCGAGATCCGCGACGAGCTCGCCCCGAGCCTCAGGATGTGGGTCGTCGGCGAGCCGAACGTCGCCGGGATCGCGTACCCATCGATGAAGGGCGATTTCGGGCTGAACGTGGAGCAGCCGGGCGACTACGTCGTTCAGGCGTTCTTCGCCGGCAAGAAGGTAGGACCGGCGATTCCGGTGACGGTGCAGGCTGCGGACATCGACCTTTCGAAGGCGCCGCTCAAGGTCGGAGACGAGAAGTCCGCGGCGGCTGTGGACAAGGCCGACGAAGAGCGAGCCAAGGC
>DASXWF010001583.1:0-4784 GCA_036503835.1 Polyangiaceae bacterium
GGAAAGGGTTCGGCACGATGGCGTTGGCGGACCCGCGGCGACTGCGCCGCTTGCGGCGCGAGCTCTTGGTAACAGAGGGCATTTTGGGGCGGCGCAGACTAGCTTAACAAAAGCCTGTTCTTTTGTTCAGGTATCCGGTAGCTCTGCGGCATGTCTCCCGACTACCTGCCCACGCGGCCTCGCGAGCACCACCCGTTCATCGAAGCGACCCTGCCGAACGGCATGCGCGTCGCCTACTACGCCATGCCCCTCGAGCGCATCCCTTGCGATTTTTTCGCGGATCCCGACGGGCGCTGGACCTACGAATCCCTCAGGAAAGCGGCGCGCTTCGAGGGCGCCGGCGTCGCCATCGGCGCGCTCAAGCGGAGCTTCAACGGCCACCCCGAAGGGTCGGCCGTCGTGACCCTCAACTCCGAGCTCCGCCCTTATGTCGCCATCATCGAATGCCCGATCGCCTTCGAGTGCAGCGACCCGATCGAAGCAATGAAGACGAGCGCCGCCTAAATCCCGTGCCCGTCCCCGTGCCCGCCGACGTGCGACCGCGCGCCCCGCCTCGCTCCTTCGCGCCCGGCGCGTGCCAAAAAATCAACCAACCAAAGCCCGCAATCTGCCCTACCCTCCGCGTGAAATGGCCGACATCGGCAAGCGCAAGCAAGACCATCTCGATCTCGCGACCAAGGGCGACGTCGGGTTTCTGCGCACGACCACGCTCTTCGAGTGCGTGAAGTTCGTTCACGACTCCCTACCCGAGCTCGACTTCGCGAACCTCGACACGTCGTGCGAGGTCCTGGGCAAGCGACTGAAGGCACCGCTCCTGATCGCGGGCATGACGGGCGGCACCGAGCGCGCGGAGGCGATCAACCGCGAGCTCGCGACGATCGCGGAGGAGCGCGGCTACGCCTTCGGCCTCGGCAGCCAGCGCCCCATGCTCAAGAACCCGGCGACGCTCGCCACCTACGCCGTGCGGGAGCACGCGCCGACCACGCTGATTTTCGGCAACCTCGGGGTCGTCCAGACCAGCAAGCTTCCCACCGCGGAAGTCGACACGCTGGTGAAGCTCGTTCGAGCCGACGCGCTCTGCGTGCACCTGAACCCGGCCATGGAGCTCGTGCAGCGCGAGGGCGACCGCGATTTTCGCGGCGGGCTCGCCACGTTCGAGCGGCTGACGCGCGAGCTCTCGGTGCCGGTCATCGCCAAGGAGACGGGCTCGGGTATCTCCGGCAGCGTGGCGCAGCGTCTCGCTGCGGCCGGCGTGCGGCACGTCGACGTCTCGGGCGCGGGAGGCACCTCCTGGGTCGCGGTCGAGATGCAGCGCGCCGAGGGCACCGCCAAGAGCGTGGGCGAGACCTTTCGCGATTGGGGCATCCCGACCGCGGCGAGCGTCGCGCTCGTGGCTCGGCAGCGCTTCGAGACCGTGATCGCGACGGGCGGCATCGGCAGCGGCCTCGACGTGGCCAAGGCGATTGCGCTCGGCGCGACCCTCGGCGGAATCGCGCGCCCGGCGCTGCAGGCGCTCGAAACGGGAGGTCGCGCCGGGGCGCTCGCGTTTTTCGACCGCATCGAAGCCGAGCTCAAGACGGCGATGCTGCTGGTCGGCGCGTCCAAGCTCGCGGCGCTGCGCGAGGTGCCGCGCATCGTCGGCGGCGAGCTCGCCGAGTGGCTGCGCCACGTTTAGCGGCTGGCCACGTGTTGCGGTGTGGCCCGGGCACGCTGTAGGCCGAGCTACTTCTTTGCGGCAGGCGGTGGGTGCGAGTGCGACGCCGACGACTCTCGTCCGCGAAAGGCTTCGCCCGAGGCGCGCTGGTAGAGGACCTTCGCACCCGGCCAATCGGGGTCCCGCCGCATCAGGCGAATCAGCGCCTGTTGCGCCGCGCCGGCCGGAAGCGAGCCGTCGAACAGGCCGAGCTTCACGCGCACCACGGCGAACCGTTCGTCGCTGATTGGGACGTCGTTCAGGAGCCCCCGCGCTTGGTCGAGGTCTCCCGCCTCGACCAGCTGGTCCACCATTTCCGGGGTCGCCGAGACCTCACTCATGCGAAGAACACCCAGTATACTGGTGAAGCGCCCCCTGATCTATACTGACAAAGAGGCCGCGGAAGCCGGGGTAGCAGCCCCCACGCTTTTTCCGGGTCCCGCGCCCTCGGGTCCATACCTCGTCCCCCAGATCCCCTCGCACATGCCCAAGGACTTCAAGACCGGCAGCGGCGACGACAGCGATTCACCCCCGCGGGATCTCGAATCGGAGCGCGAGCGTTTCGTGCAGAGCTTCACGCGCGGATCGAAGCTCACCGAGGAGTTCATCCACGAGTACGAGCGGCTGCTCAACCGACTTCAGACCCTCGAGGGAGAGAACGCCACGCTCCGCGCCCAGGTGGAAGCCATCAGCAACCAGTTCACCTCGCGCGTGCGCGAGGTCGAGTCCGAGTTCTCGAACCTCGCGAACCTCTACGTCGCCTCGAACCAACTCCATTCGAGCCTGACCCCGCGCGGCGTCACGCGCCGCATCAAGGAGGTGCTCGCGCAGCTCGTCGGCGCCGAGCGCTACTCGATGTACCTCGCGAACCCCGAGGGCAGCGAGCTCGTGCCGATCGCGTTCGAGGGCGTGCCGGGCGGCGAGCTCACGCCGATGCCCGTCGCCGGCTCGAAGCTCGGCGAGGTGTTTCAGTCCGGCAAGGCGGCGATCCAGGAGGATTCGGATCCCAGCCAGGGCGCGATCGAGCGGCCGGCCGCCGTGATCCCCCTCGTGATCGACGACCGCATCGTGGGCGTGATCGCGATCTTCTCGACGCTGTCGCAGAAAACGCGCTTCGACGCCGTCGATTTCGAGCTCTTCCGGCTGCTGGGACAGCAAGCCGCCGCGGCGCTGGTCAGCGCGAGCCTGTTCGCGCAGGCCGATCGCCGCCTGCCCGGCCTGGAAGCCTTTTTGGATCTCAGCGTATGACGATTCGCACTTCAACCCGCGCGGTTTCGCGTACAGTGGGGACGCGGTGAGCGAGTATTCCTGCTTGATTGTCGAAGATTCGCCGATGATGCGGCAGCTTCTGGTGTTCGCGCTCGCGCGCGTGAAGAACCTGCGCGTGACCGAAGCCGACGACGGCGTCGACGGGCTCAGGAAGCTCGCGTCCGCGCGCTACGACATCATCGTCACCGACATCAACATGCCGATCATGGACGGGCTGAAGCTCGTCAAGCGCGTCCGCAGCGATCCGGTGCACAAGGACACGCCCATCGTCATCATCACGACCGAGGGCTCACAGGAAGACCGGCAGCGCGCCCTGCAGCTCGGCGCGAACGCCTACATCACCAAGCCCATCCAGGCTCCCCAGGTGATCGCCACGGTGAAAGAGCTGCTCCGCATCGAGTGAGCCTCCCGCACCTCGAGTGAGCGGCCCCGACGCGGGGGTCGTGCTAGTGCACCCGGGCGCCGGAGCGTTTTATGGCTCTCTGGGTCAAAATCTGCGGGCTCACGAACGAGGACGACGCCCGCGCGGCGGTCGAAGCCGGCGCCGACGCCGTCGGCGTGAACCTCGTGCCGAGCTCGCGCCGGTTCGTGGACGTGAACACCGCGCGCCGGCTGCGCGAGAGCGTGGGCGAACGCGCGCGGGTGGTCGCCGTCGTCGCCGATCTGCCGCTGCCCGAGCTCGAGGAGCTCCGCGAACGCACGGGGATCCGCTGGCTCCAGCTCCACGGCAGCGAATCCGCCGGGGACCTCGCGGGCGCCCTGCCGGAAGCCTACAAGGCGGGCCGCGTAGCCGACGCAGGGGACGTCGCGGAGCTCGGGCTGTACGGAGGCGACCTTCTCCTCGTCGACGCCAAGGTCAAGGGCGAGCTCGGCGGGACGGGGCATACCTTCGACTGGTCGCTCGTCACGGAGCTCGCCCGGCAGCGACCGCTCGTGCTCGCGGGCGGACTCACCGCCGAGAACGTGGCCGAGGCGGTGCGCTTCGTACGCCCGCACGGCGTCGACACCGCGAGCGGCGTGGAGAGCGGCGACCCCCGCCGCAAGGATCCCGACAAGGTGGCCCGCTTCGTACGGGCCGCGCGCGGCGCGCTCCTTGCGCTCGGCGCGCTCGCGCTCTTCGCCTGCTCGTCTCCGCCCGAAGCACGCACCCTGTTGGCACCGGATACGCCTCTCCCCGGCGTGGTGGCGGGCCTGTTCCGGGCCGAACACTGCCGCGACGCGAGCGGCGGCCCGGTGAATCCCGGACAGCGCCTGTTCGTCGCGCTCGCGCCGCCGGGCCTGGTCGACGCGCCGGGCAGGCTGCGGCGCGGCGACTATCCCGCAGGGGTTATCACGCTACTCGACCAGCGCGTCGGCTACGAAGCCGCGCTGCTGTCCCTGGGACAGCGACAGGCCGGCGACCTCGTGTACACGCTGCCGTTCGAGACTCGTGACGGAAGAACCATGGTGGAAGAAATCCGCCTGCCGGTCGATCTCGCGAGCGACGGCCGCCTCAGGCTGGCGGGGACGCGCCCGGCCGCCGCGGAGACACCCGCGGGAGTGCCCGGCGCCGGGAGGCCCGTGATGAGCTGCCGCCTCGCGAATCTCGTGCCCCGGCTCGACACGCCGCGACACGTGGATTACGAGCCGGAGAGAGTCCCACGGCGAGGCAACTCGCTCGTGGATAGCGCACCATGACGGCACCAGCAGCTACGGGGTATTACGGAGATTTCGGCGGGCGCTTCGTCGCGGAGACGCTCGTCCCAGCGCTCGAGGAGCTGGAACAGGCGTTTCACACGCACGTGAAAAGCGCCGAGTTCCTGGCCGAGTGGCGCGGCCTGCT
>DASXWF010001584.1:0-3248 GCA_036503835.1 Polyangiaceae bacterium
CGGCGGGCTCGGCCGCAGCGGCGATCGGCTCGGTACGGATCTCCCGGACCACGCGCGGGCGCTCGGCGCTTTCCCGCACCGCTTCGAGCTCGGCGCGCAACGCGCGGAGCTCCGCGCTCGCGGCGTTCGCGGGCGACACGCCCGGGCCCTTCCAGTAGAGCAAGCCCGCCACGCCGAGCGCGACGACGCCGACCGCCGCAAACACGTTGGTCGGGAGACTCGGTCCAACACTCCGAACGCTCATGACTCGGTCCTCGCTTCGTCGCGCCGGCGCGCTCGTCCGTGCGCCGGCAGGGGGCCCTTCAGCAACCCGCGTGCCAGGGCGTCGCGGACCGGCAAGTCGCGCGGAAACCGCTAAAAACCGGCGAGTGAGGTGCGCCGCCCAGCGGCCGCAACCCGGTTCGGCCACCTCACCAGACCGGTTCGGACCATATGCAATCCGCCTACAGTCTTCGTTCCGACGCCAGCAAGCCGAGAACGACGGCGTCCTGGAGTTCCCCATTCACCAGGTAGCGCTCGCGGAGCACTCCCTCGCGCCGGAAACCCAGGCGCTCGAGTAGCGCGAGCGATCGCGCATTTCTGGGATCGGCGTCGGCCTCGACGCGGTGCAGCTGCAACTCCTCGAACGCGAAGCGCAGCACCGACGCGACGGCGTTCGACGCGATGCCTCGTCCCCAGAACGCGCGTCCCAGCGCAAATCCGATCTCGCAGCGCCGATGCGCGAGATCGAATTGAAACAGCGTGCAGGTCCCCACGATCCGCCCGAGTGCGGCCGGCAGAATGCCCCACTGAAACAGCCGCCCCGTCGCGAAGCCCTCCTGAATCTCGCCGAGGAACTCGCGCGCGACCTCGAGGGAAGCGAACGGGTCACGACTCCAGTAGCGCGCGACCTCCGCATCGCCGAAGATCTCGAAGAGCGCCGGCACGTCGTCTTCACCGAGCGCGCGCAGCTCGACGCCGTCCCCGCGGATCGTCGGGAGCGCGGCGCCCAGCAGTCGCTTGAGATCGCCGGCGGAGGTCGGGCGAGGCTGCTCGGGCATGAACGCGCAGCTCACGCTACCGGCGACCCCGCGGGCAGGCAATCGGCGGTTGACCAGTCGGCATTTCGGTCGGACGCTGGCGTGCCCCCGGCCCTCATGCACGACGCCAGCCCGAAGCTTCCCTTCGATCCTCCCGTCGTGCTCGCACCCATGGAGGGCGTCACGACGGCGTCGGTTCGAGCCTTGCTCGCTTCGTACGGGCCGCTCGGCCTCGCCTGCACCGAGTTCGTCCGCGTCGCGGGTGAAAGCGTGTCGAAGCGACACCTGGCGCGCCAGGTCGAGAAGGCCCCCGGGGTGCCGCTCAGCGTGCAGATCATGGGCAACGACGCGGATCTGATGGCGGAGGCCGCCGCCGTGATGGCGGAGGCGGGCGCCGACGTCGTGGACGTGAATCTCGGATGTCCGTCGAAGACCGCCGCCCGCAAAGGTGTCGGCGCCGCGTTGCTGAAGGACCGCGCCGCACTCGGCCGCTTGCTGGAGGCCATGCGCGCGGCCGTTCCGGGCATGTTCTCGGCCAAGCTCCGCGCGGGCTTCGATCGGAGTGACGACGCGCTCGACAACGCCCGCGTCGTCGAGCGCAGCGGCGCCGACTTCATCGCCGTGCACCCACGCCGCCGCGTCGACTTCTTCAACGGCACGGCCGACTGGCGCATCATCGCACTGCTCCGCCAGAATCTCTCGATCCCGGTGATCGGCAACGGCGACGTCTGGTATGCAATCGATGCGCTGCGCATGCTGGAGGAAACGCGCTGTGCCGGCGTGATGATCGGGCGCCCGGCTCTGCGGAATCCGTGGATCTTTCGCCAGATTGCGGACCTGTTCGCCGGCCGCACGCCGTTCGCGCCCTCCGGCGCGGACGTGGTCAGCCACCTCGAGCGCCTTCACGGGGTCATGGCACGCGGCTTCGACGGTCCGTCCGAGCGCCTCGCGGGTCCACTGAAGGAACACCTCGGCTTTCTGTGTCGTGCATTGCCCGAACGGGCCGAGGTGGGGCGGCGCTTGCTGCGCTCGAGCACGCCCGCATCCTTGCTCGAAGCGGCGGCCGAGGTCTTCAGTCCGCTCGAGCCGGCGCAGCTCGACCTCGAAGCCGGCGGCCGCCACGCCCTCGAACGTTCGGGCGGCGCCCGCGAGCCGGTCGCGCTATCGTTTCTGGCAGGTGCGGAGGCGTCGGATGGGTAAGAGCGGCAAACGGAGACGAGACTTGGAACATTTCGCGGCGAGCCGGTCGGTGATCAGCGGGCTGCTGTTCGGTGCCGTGATGTGCGCCGGCTGCGGCGCTGCGCCCCAGGTAAGAAGCACGGCGGACTACCGCGGCCGCTCACTCGAAGGCAGCCGCGTCGTGCTGATTCCTCTCGCCGTTTCGGATGACCTCGGCGACGAGCGCACCGGCATCGTCCTCAGCGCGAGGACCCGATACCACGCGAGCGCGGCGGCCTGCGCGACAATCGCCGAGAGCTGGAGCGAGGGGAAGCTCGTCTGTCTGGATCCTGGAGGAACCGCTCACGCCGTCTTCCAGGAGCTCGAGCGGCATTTCGCACGGGACGAGCCGATACCGGAACGCGTGTGGCAAAGCGTTCGCAACGCCTCCGGCGCCACCCACGCGATTCTTTTCCGACCCGAGAGCGTGTCGTCGTCGCGAGAGAACCACTCCGATCTCAGAGGTTCGCCCATCGTTCTCGTAGGCTCGGGAGCGATGCTCGCCACGACCGCACTGGTATCCACGATCCTCACCGCGAGCACGGCGCGCCAGGTCACCGTCAGCAGCACCGAGCTGAGCTATACGGTCTCGGCGTCGCTGATCGACATGCAAAGCGGCAAGCTGCTGAAGGTCGGCGTTCATTCGGGTTCGGCCTCGCGGCAGAGCGAACGTCAGCTCGGCTTCGCGGAGGCTCCGCCTGCGGCTCCGCTGCTCGAGGAGATCATGGTCGGCTTGGGCGAGAGCGTGCTCGAGGATTCTTGAATGAAGGCCCCCCGCGCCCCGGCAGGACGGGCGCAGGCAGACGAGCGCCTTGATTGAGCGAGCACCGTGATGAGGTTCGCCGGCACGCCACTCGTGTCGAGGATCGCCCCGCCGCAGCGCATCGGCGGCGCGCTCGGTTCGAGCCCTGGTTCTGCGTACGCCCGGGCATGCTCGGGCATGCCCGAGCAACACCCGCGCGCCGAGACAGCGTCGGCGCTTAAAAGTGCGTGAAATCGAGGCCGCGCGAG
>DASXWF010001585.1:0-3497 GCA_036503835.1 Polyangiaceae bacterium
CATGTCCGATTTCGCCGTCAACGGCGCCGGCACGTGGCAGACCGACTACGCCGCGACGCACGCGGCGTTCTGGGTGAGCGAGGGACTCGAGACCTACGGCGGCTCCTACACGCTCGACGGCATGGCCATGGACGAGAACCACGGCGCCGGCCTCACCGGCGCGAACGCGATGCTCGCCTTCGCCCTGCCCGCAGCCGACGCGACGCCGTTCCTGCAGGCCGCATGGGACCGGGGGACGCCGACCGGGCACTACCGCTACTACGACGGCCTGCTGTACGCGCTCTCGATGCTGTACCTGACGGGGACGTTCAGTCTCTTCTACTGAGGGGACGCAGGCCGTCCGTCGGACAGCTTGGCGCTGAGCGAGGATCTGCTCCTGGTCCCGGGGCGGGAATTCTTCGGCAAAAAGCGCAGGAAGGGACGGGAAAGTCCGCGCCAGCAGGTACGAGCATCGGGATGAGCTGTTCCTGTGGTGGAGGGGCGCGCGCAGGGAGGCCGCGCTGCGAACCGAGCGACGCTTGACCGCGCTGCGCACGTCGAGCTCGCCGACGAAGACACCGAGCCTCCGGCCGTAGCAAGAAGGCGCGTCACGCCCGCCAAACCGCGCCTGGAACGGCGCGTTTGCAGTTGGCGCAAATGGGCAAGAGATTGGCGCGCGAAGGGAATGAACGGTCCGAGGCGAGCCGCTACAACGAACATCGCGTCCGAGTACGGGCGAAGGGTAGGACACGATGCCGAGGAAGACTCTCGCGAAGGGCTCATTTCGTCCCCGTTCGACCGGCCGCGTGCCGCCCTGGCTCCGCCGACTGCTTTCGGTCCTGATGCTGGGCTTGCTCGGGTTTGCGCAAAGTTGCGGGACGGGGCCCGACGGCGATTCGAACATCGGGCAGCAGTCGCTGCCGATCGGCGAGAACTGCAGCTTGGTTTCGCCGGAGTTCCTCGGGTCCGGCGACGGCTGCGATTGTCCGTCGGACGGCGATACCTCGTGTGATCCGGATTGTGCAGTAGAAAACGAGGGCGGCGGCTACTGCGGCTGCGAATTCTGTTACGGCACGCCACCGCCGCCCGGGCCCGAGTGCGGTCAGGTACCCGCGGAGTTCCGCGACATCCGCGACGGCTGCGATTGTCCGTGGGACGGAGACACCTCCTGCGATCCGGATTGCATCTTCGACGGCAACTCCGGAGGCGCGGACTGCGGCTGTGAATTCTGCCACGGCGCGCCGCCGCCCGTTCCCGAGCCGCCGACCTTTCCCACCTTGACGGCTCCTCCGGCCGTGCCCGCGCCCGCGCTCAAGAGCACGAATGCGTCCGGCGCGCTACCCGGCGGCGGCGAGGTTTCCCAGGACGGCGCGTACACCTACTCGATTCCGATCGAGGTTCCCCGAGGCCGCGCGGGTGTGGAGCCGAACATCTCGCTCGAGTACAGCAGCCGCGGAGCCAACGGCATCATGGGCATGGGCTGGTCGATCCTGGGCGCCGGCTCCTCCATCTCGCGCTGCGCGCGGATCAACGCCGCGGGGCGGCTGACCGATCGCGTGAACTTCGACAGCGATCGATACTGTCTCGACGGTCAGCGCTTGCTGGTGGTGTCGGGAAGCTACGGTGCGCCGGGCTCCGAGTACCGCACGGAAATCGACATTTTCGCAAAAATCGTGCTGGTGAGCACGGTACCCGGCAGCGGCGAACCCATCGAGTTCAAAGTCTACTACAAGGACGGCCGGATTGGGACCTTCAGCGCGCTCCTGTCGTCGCTGAAGCAGCTCACGCTGAACCCGGACGGTAGCACGTCGGCGACGCGGAACGTGCAGCTGGTCTGGCCGCTGACCAAGCTCGTGGACCGCGCCGGAAACGCAATGACGTACGTGTATCAGCTCACGTCCGACTCCTTGCCGATCATCCGCCACATCGACTACACGAGCTGCGACACGACGCCCTGCGCCTACCCGTCCGCACGCCTGCGGCGCGTCCAGTTCGACTACGAAGCGCGCGCGGCCGAAGACAGAACCGAGCGCTGGGTCAACGGCGTCAAGATTTTTTCCGCGCAACGCCTCAAGGAGATTTCGACCTTCATCGCCAACGGGAGCGCTACCACCGCGACGTTCGAACGCATCCACCGCTATGCCCTGAGTTACGTGCAGGGCGGCGTCTCGGGGAGGACTCTGCTCCGGGGGATCCAGAAGTGCGACGGAGCGAGCAGTCCGGTCTGCCTGCCGGAGACTCGCTTCGTCTGGAACGGCGAGGCGAGCGCCAACTTCGCGGTCACGACCGCGGGAGCCGCGTTCACCTACAACCTCGTGAAGCTCGAGCCGATCACGAAACGCTATCAGCTCATGCCGGAGAACACCTTCTCCGTGTTCGACGTCAACGGCGACGGCAACGACGACGTCGTCTACAAGTCCTGGGCAAGCTCGACGCTCGACATGAGCGTCACGAATCAAGCCCCGCAGGACCGCCTGCTTCTCGCCGACGGCAACGGTTACTTCGCCGCCAGCGTCCCGATCGACCCCGACGGCGACGGCGTCGCAAAAACGGGGTGCGCCGGCGCCGAGGTGATGAACCCTTCGACCGCCCAGCCTTCGGACATGGACGGCGACGGCCGGATCGAGTGGCTCGCACCGCTCAACACGGGCTGCGCGTTCGTGGACGCCGACACGACCGCCGGCGCGAACTGGACGCGCGTTCAACCCGGAACCTCCGCGGGCATCACGCTCGAGGGACAAGCCAATCGAACCATGGGCATCCTGGCGTGGGATCGCTCGCGTTCGCTGTTCACGCGAGTGAGCGTACCGACATCGATCGGCGGTCCGAGCGGCGTGACTTGGAGCCGCTACGAACTCAGGCTCGCCGACGTCACGGGAGACGGGCTCCCGGACCTGCTCGACGCGCTCCTCAGCAACAGCGACCACTGGAACGTCAGCATCGCGCGGAAGGTCGTGCGCAGCCCGACGCTCGACCCGCAAATCGACTATCAGGCGCGGCGCGTCGGCGAAGACCTCGGCGTGATCCACGTGCCGATGCTGGGCCTGCCCACGAAAGAGAACGCGCTCTTCAATCCGACTTCGTTTCGGGTACTCGACGAAAACGGCGACGGGCGCGCGGAGCTCATCCAGATCGACAACGCCGGGGAACGGCGCAGCTTCGAGTTCATGAACAACGCGGACACGATCGTCTACCGCCATCGCAAGGAACACAGCCCGGAAGCGACCAGCACCTCGTCCACACCGTCCGGCGGCCCGGCACTCCCGAACTGGGGCACGCCGAACTTCGGCGGCATCTGCTGTGGAAACGAGCCGGGCTACTGGTTCCCGGTCGACGTGAACGGCGACGGCCTGAAGGACGCGCTGTACGAGACGTCGAGCGCGGCCGGCTCGGAGTTTCGGCTGCGCATGAACACCGGGCGCGGGTACGGGCCGGCCGTTGCCGTCGGCGGCGCGGCGGCAGCGCTGTCGCAGTACCCCAAAGACCACTTCTACAACGCGAGCATCGGCGGAGCGGTG
>DASXWF010001586.1:0-3169 GCA_036503835.1 Polyangiaceae bacterium
CGCTGCACGTCCCCGCGACGTCGGGCTCGTAGCAACCGTCCAGCAGAGTCTCGAAACACGAGCCGAACAGCGGATTTTCCGGATTGGTGCAGGAGATCTCGGGAGTCGGCGCGTCCTGAAAGGTGACGTAGAAGTAGCTGATGCACATCTCGTCGGAGGTGCTGTCGCCCCAGGTCACCGTCTCCGAGCGGCTCGTCGTATCGAAGCCGCAACGGATCGAGAGCGAACGCACGTCCTCGAGATCGAGCGGCTCCTCGTACCACCAGGCGTTTTGCCAGTGGAAATCCCAGCGATCCACGTCGACCAGGCAACGTGTTTCACCCGAGGCCTCGGCGTCGACGTGCAGCGTGCGACCGAGCGTGTGCATGTGCGGCAGCGCTCCGTGCACCTTGAAGGTGACCGGTTCCGGATACGTTTCGGTCAAGCTCGATTCGACGCGCTCGCGGCCGGGCGCCAGCATCATCTCGGTGTTGGCCACCGCCCAGTAGAAGCCGGGAACCACGGGCTCGGTCGCGAACTTCAACCCGACGCTCGTGAGATCCGGAAAGGTGCCGTTCTCGAGATTGTAGTGGATCTGGATCACGAGCTCCCGGCCGGCCGCGAGTGGCACGCCGGTCCCTGCCGGCATGTCCATCCGCCCGACGCCGGGTGCCCAGAGCGCGAAGGGGCTGGCGTCGATCAAAGAGCTGCCGAAGCAGGTGTAGCCCTGTCCTTCCTCCGCGTCGTCGAGCGCATGGGCCTCCGCCGCCGCTTCCTCGCTCGCCGGTTGGTAGACGATCACGTGGTGAACCACGCGCGCGTCGCCCGGATAGACCTGAAACGAGGTCAGGAACTGGTCCGTGTCGACGGGCGCCGGCACGATGAAACATCGGTAGTCGTCGTGGTGGTGCGTCGGGCTCGCGGGGGTGTACGCCTCGGCCAGGCTGATGACCGCGTCGGGGTTCTCGAGCTCCGGCTCGACGTGCGCGGGCTTCTGCCGAGCGCTGGAATCGCCTTCCGGCGCGCCGGCATCCGCCCAGCGCTCGAACGTTTCGATCTCTCGCTCACTGAGCCAGCGCGCGTTCGAGTACTTGTTGCAGTCGCCGTCGTTGTTGACGGGCATCGGCGGCATCTGCCTCGCCCTGGTGGCGTCCGCGATCATGCCCGCGCGGCTGCGCGCCGACTCGTAGTCGGTGAGGGCGAACGGCGCGATGCCGCCCGTGCGGTGACAGCCGGTGCAGTTCTGGCCGAGGAGGGGGGCCACGTCCTCGTAGTACGTCGGTTCCTCCTCGCTCGAACAACCGAAGGCGAGCGCGGCGCCGAGGACGAGCGACGCGAGACCAGCAGCCGATCCGACCCGTGCTTTCTCCCAGACCATACGACCTCGTATGGTTCATCGTCGCGAGTGTCAAGCCCCCGACACACGTACTTTTCAGCAGAATACCTGTGAATCGGATTCACAGTCGCAAAGCAGAGTACGCATGGGTACGGGAGGACCCGGGGCGCACCGACTTCGTACTTGACCCCGCCGGCGCCAGCAGGCGCCGCTAACCCTACTGTCAGAGATTCGCTTCTTCTTCGGGCTAGCCCTCGACGCCGATCGCGCCCGTCGGACAGTCGCGAATCGCCTGCTCGACCTTGGCTCGCAAAGCTTCGGGGGGCGCTTCTTGCAGGATGTAGAGAAACCCGTCCTCGCGGACCTCGAAGACCTCCGGAGCGGCCTTCATGCAGCGGGCGTTGCTCGCGCACTTGTCGAAATCGACGACGATTTTCATGACGAGGACGGTATCATGGGGCTCTCGTGAGTGTCGAACTCGCGCCGCGCTGGGCGGATCTGGTGTTCCACGTGCTGGCTCACGTGCCGAGCAGCGTGCCGGCGGGTCTGTACGACGCCGAGTACGTCGCTTTCGCCGCGCGAACGCTGGGACCGGCCGCTGAGCGCGAGCTCGGCGCCGACGTTCGAGCGCTCGCCGGCGTCGCGGGCAACCACGCTCGCTACGCGGCGCTCCAGTCCCTCGCCTGGGTGTTTCGCACACCGGAACGGGTGCACGCCGTGCGGCAGCGCGAGCTCGCCGGACTCGGCTCGGCCGACGTCGACGATCCGGCCGCGCTCGCCGGGCTTTCGGAGGTCGTACCGGAGGCCGAGGTGCTGCGGGCCGCAGCCGAGCTCGAGGCGGAACGGCACGCGCAACTCGGGCCGGGAACCATCGACGCCGCGGAATGGGGAGAGCGGCTGGCGCGCCTGGGAGCGGTGGCGCCGAGCCTCGGGAGCTTCCGGGTGTCGGTTGCCCGCGCGCTGGGACGGCGGGGCCGCGTCCGCGCGAACGAGATTTGGGTGGGCTCGCCGTGGAACGGCGGGGGACCGACGCTCGAGCACTGCTCCTGGCAGGCGGCGCACGAGGCCACCGTAGCGGAGCTCGACACGCGGGACGCGCCGGGCGCCGGCGACGACCGCCCGATCGAGGCTGCAGCGCTTTGCCTGCTCGCGCTCCGCGCCGAGCGCGGGGGCCTTCGCGACGAGCACGCGCGCTGGGTCGCTCACTTCGGCGAGAGCGTACGAACTTCGCTCGAAGCCGTCCCCGACGCCTGGCGCGCGCGGGTCCGCTCGCTGGCCGGACGCTGACCGCGATCGGCGACGTACAGCACGCGCTCGTGCTCGCTCGGCACGAGCGCGTCGCCACGTTTCTCGAAGCGGACGAGCCGTTGCTGGCGCGCGCTGCCGATCGGGGCGACCAGCACGGCTCCTTCGGCGAGCGCGCCGGACCAGGCGCCGGGCAACGACTCGAGCGCGAAGCAGCAGGCGACCTTGCGCGCGCCCGACCACTCGTCGACGTGATGGGCGTCGGCGGCGCGCACCTCGACCTGCGGGTACTGCGCGAGGTTTTCACGCGCGTCGGACGCGAGCTCGCCGTCGATCTCGAGGGCGAGCACTCGCCCGCCCGCACCCACGATTTCCGCGGCGAGCGCGGCGCCGTAGCCGGTACCCGAACCGAGCTCGACGAGCGCGTCGCCGGGTGACAAGTCGAGAAGCGCGAACATGCGCGCGTACGAGTCGAGCGAAGAGATGGTCGCGGCGCCGTCCTCGGTGAGCGGCAACGCCACGTCGTCCGCCGAGAAGGCGATCGACTCGACCGGAACGAAACGCTCGCGGGGCACGTGCTCGAGCGCCGCGCCCACGTCCGGCCGCAGG
>DASXWF010001587.1:0-5625 GCA_036503835.1 Polyangiaceae bacterium
GCGCGCAAGGGCCTCGCGGACACGGCGCTCAAGACGGCGAACTCCGGTTACCTCACGCGGCGCCTGGTCGACGTGGCGCAGGACTGCGTGATCACGGAGTACGACTGCGGCACGCTCGACGGCATCCGCGTCACCAAGCTCGAAGAAGCGGGCGAGGTGATCCAGCCGCTCGGCGACCGCATCCTCGGCCGCGTCGCGCTCGAGGACGTGGTCGACCCGCTGAACGGCGAGGTGATCGTCCACGCCAACACCGAGCTCGACGAGGACAAGGTGAGCTCGATCGAGGAGGCCGGCATCGAGGGCGTCGTGATTCGCTCGGTGCTGACCTGCCAGACGCGGCGCGGCGTGTGCGCCATGTGCTACGGGCGCGACCTCGCCCGCGGCTACCGCGTCAACATCGGCGAGGCGGTCGGCATCATCGCCGCCCAGTCGATCGGCGAGCCCGGCACGCAGCTGACGATGCGTACGTTCCACATCGGTGGCGCGGCCGCGCGCGGCAAGATCGAGCAGAGCTCGCTCGAGACGCGCACGGAAGGCACCATCCACATCCGGAACGCGCAGCTCGTTCGGAAGAGCGACAACACCGTCGTGGTCATGAACCGCCACGGCGAGCTGATCGTGATGGACGACACCGGCCGCGAGCGCGAGCACCATCGCCTGGTCTACGGCGCGGTGCTCAAGACCGAGGACGGCGCGCGCGTGAACGGCGGCCAGATCGTGGCCGAGTGGGATCCGTTCGCCTCTCCGATCCTCACCGAGGTCGGCGGCTTGGTCCAGTTCGCGGACCTCGTCGAAGGCGTCACGGTGATCGAGAAGGTGGACGAGGTCACGGGCCTCTCCCGCAAGATCGTGATCGAATCGCGCGCGGTGGATCTGCGCCCGCGCATCTCGATCATCGATCCGGAGACGGGCGAGCCGGTGAAGATCCCCGGAACCGATCTCGACGCGCGCTACCTGCTCCCGGTGGGATCGAACATCGTCGCGGTCGAGGGCGAGCGCATCACCCCCGGCGAGGCGATCGCGAAGATCCCCCGCGACACCACCAAGGTGCAGGACATCACGGGCGGTCTGCCGCGCGTGGCCGAGCTGTTCGAGGCCCGAAAGCCCAAGGATCACGCGATCATCAGCGAGATCGACGGCGTGGTTTCGTTCGGCAAGGACACGAAGGGCAAGCGCAAGGTGCTGATCACGCCGTACGGCATCGACGGCACGGCGCTCACCGATCAGTCGCGCGAGTACCTGATCCCGAAGGGCAAGCACATCCAGGTGCAGCCGGGCGATCACGTGCGCGCCGGCGACCCGCTGCAGGACGGACCCGCGAACCCGCACGACATCTTGCGCGTGAAGGGCGAGAAGGAGCTCGCTGCCTGGCTCGTGAACGAAATCCAGCAGGTTTACCGCCTGCAGGGCGTCGGCATCAACGACAAGCACATCGAGGCGATCGTCCGGCAGATGCTCCGCCGCGTGCGCATCAAGGAAGTCGGCGACACCACCTTCCTCATCGACGAGCAGGTCGAGAAGCACGTCTTCGAGAAGGAAAACTCGCGCATCATCGAGCGCAGCGGTCAGCCTGCGGTCGCCGAACCGATGCTCCTCGGCATCACCAAGGCGTCGCTCTCCACCGAGTCGTTCATCAGCGCGTCCTCCTTCCAGGAGACCACGAAGGTCCTCACGGAAGCGGCGATCTGCGGCAAGACCGACGATCTTCGCGGCATCAAGGAGAACGTCATCATGGGCCGCCTGATCCCGGCGGGTACGGGTCTCCCCCCGTACAAGCGCCTGCAGGTGGTGGTCGACGAGAAGGCTCCGACCTACCAGCCCCCGACGTTCGCCAAGGTGCAGCCGATCGAGCTCGCGGCGGTCGGCGAAGAGTAACGTACGGCGGTATCCGGTCGCGCGGCGGAGTGCTTCGCCGCGCGGCCTTTGCGCTCGAGTCGCGTGAGCGCGAGCCGGTCGTCGCGCGGAGGCGTCGTGTTCGACGCTGCGGGTCAGCGGAGCACGATCACGGCGCAACCGCAGAGCACGGAGTGTCCGCTGGTGTCGTCGAGGTCGTGGCAGTTGCTGCGGCTCGACTCGTAGATCTGATCGCAGGTGGCTTCGCAGGTCGGTAGTTGGGCCGCGCAGGTGCACTCGAACGCCACGGGTTCGGTGAAGCGGCGCGATTCGTGGTTGACCGTGGCTTCGCGGCAGAGGAAGGCTTGTCCGGGCGCGCAGTCGGTGGGTGTCTTGGGACGCGCCGCCTCGCAGGGGCACGATTCGGGGAGCAGGTAGCCGTCGCCGTGACACGAGACTCCGACGCTCGAGCAATTCCATTGCGCCGGTGAGCAGGCGAACGGGCCCGGCTCGACGGGATCGGGCACCCCCGCGTCCGGGATGACGATCGCTCCGGTGCCTGCAGTGCCGGTCATGCCCCCGCTCCCCGCCGCGCCGCCGGAGCCGGTCCCCGTACCGCCGCTGCCGCCCGTGCCGGCCGAGTTGTCGATGGTCGGGGGGCCGTCGGCCGTGCTGAGTCCTCCGCAACCGAGCGCGAGCGCTCCGCCCATCACCACCATGGTGTGAAAGAAGCTTTGCTGGGATTCGTTGCCTTCGGGCCGGTGTTTCATGAAGCCTCCCTGAGTCCGAGGTGCAAAAGGCCCGGCTGGATGACGTCAGCCAGCGCTTCGTCGAGGGCAGCGCGCAGCAGACGCGGGGTGAAGTAGCCGTAGGGGACGAGCTCTTCGCGTTCCTCTTCCGGCCCTTCGCAACAGGCTTCCGGGAGGAGGGACAGCACCGCGGGGGTCCACGCCCGAAGGAGAGCGCGGTCGCGCGGGGAGAGCGTCGACAGATGTCCCCAGCCGACGCGGCTGTGCTGAAGCTCGTCGGCGAGGTGGCGCTGGTTGTTCCGGCGGAGCTCGGGGTCCACCATGACGCGGCGCACGTGGCGCAGGACGAAGCAGCCGGTCGTTTCCGTGAAGCAGCAGAGCAGGATCCGGAGCAAGCGATTCTCGCGCTCCGTGGCGCCTCGAAAGCGAATGGGCTCCGTGCTGCGCGGCACGACCTCGCCCCCCGGGTGGCCGAAGCGAACGGCCCAGTCGCGGCAGAAGAGGGCGTGGCGGTGCTCGTCCTCTACGGCCCGTTCTGCGAGCGCGAGGATCGCCTGCGGCGTGTTTTCCGCCCGAAGGTCCGCGAGGACGTGCTGAAAGCCGATGTAGGAGGTCATCTCCCCTTCGGCGCGGGAAAACCAGTAGTCGGCGACGAGCGCTCGCTGGAGCGCGTCGAGCCCCATGCCCGGGTCCCTGGTGTCGCCCGAGTCGCGGTGAAGGGGAGCTTCGGGGTGCACGATCCGAGACTAGTGCCGCGAGCGGAGCCCATCCGTCCGGGAAAATGCGGGCTGCGCTCGAGGCCAAAAAACCAGAAGCAATACGGACATTTGCGCGCCGAACGTGTAGACGGGCATCGAGGCCGAGATGCCCGCGTGGAAGGCCCAGCCGAAAACGACCGCGACGCGCCGGGTCGGCCGGAGGAGCAGGCCGGCGCACAAGGCAAACTCCGTGAAGCACGAGAGTGTGGCCGCGCCTCCGTAACCGACTGCGTCGCGGGTGAGCTCCCAGAACGTGCCTTTCAAGACGTGGAAGCGTTCGAGCTCACGGAGCGCATCGCCCGCGAGGAAACCTGCGTCGAGCTTGCTCACCCCCGCGGCGAAGTAGACCCCGATGACCAGCGCACGCACGAGCTGGAGCGGCCAAACCGGTTCCGCGGCTAGCCACGAGCTGCGGCGTGGGATCATTTCGGGGCGGAAGGCCGCGAGCGCGCGCCGGATCGGCTGTTCGAGGCTGAGCGCGGCACCGATGGGGGTGAGCGCGAGCCAGGCGACGGTGAGGTAGAGGAGGTAGAGGTGATGGTAGTAGCGGTAGCGGTCGGCCGCGAAGAGCGAGAAGCTCACGAGGGCCAAGAGCGCCGCGCTCGCGCGCGCCCGCACGCCGAGCAGGAGCAGAACGGCGAGCACGGTGCGCGTGTAGACGAGCGCCCGGGACGTACCCGCGTCGAGGGTCAAGCCGGGGATCATCGGTGAGATCAGGCGCGGCTCCGCGGCGGTGGAGTCGAAGAACAAGAGCCCTCGAACGAAGCGGTGGTGCTCGAGCGGAGCGACGTTTCGGAGCCAATCCGTGTTCCGGACGAGGAAGATGGCGGCCGTGCCGATGCGGAGCCACGCGTAAATCCAGGCCGCGACCGCACCCGTGAAGAGCCGATCGAACGCCGTCCCTAGGCTCGGTAGAGGCACGGACGGCGAAGGAGCGCTCATCGGCCGGCGCTCACGCAGCGCACAGAAGCCTCGCGCACGCGCTCTTCCTTCGAATCGAACGGCGCGTCGGTCATCACCGCACGGGCCGCGCTGGCGCCGGGGCGAAGCCTGCAGGCGAGGGTCGCGAGATCGGCGAGACCGGCCGCGGCGAGGTCGACCTGATCGGCTCCGATCGCCATGCCGTCCGCCGGCAGAAGGATCGTGCGTGCTTCGGGGCTCAGGTGGGAAGCGATGGAGCGGAGAAGGATCTTCTCGTCGCCTTGCTGCGTTCGGACGGAAAGCTCGACGTGGTAGCGCAAGATGCGCTCGAACATCGTAAACGAGCCGATGACGGTGCCCGAAGCTTGCGCGACGAGCGGCGGTAGGGTCGCCAGCGCCAGCAGCAAGGCGAGGATGGGGCGGGGTGGCGGCGAGCGCACGACTCGTGTCTCCGTGGCTCGACCCTAGCAGGACTGGTCTACCGGCTCAGGTCGTGTCCGAGGGAGTGCTACGCGCGCGCGGATCAGGCGGAGGAGCGTTTCGCCGTCGTGCCCGGCGCAGGAACGCCGCCAGTGCGAGCGGCGCCAGTAGAAACGCGCCGTACGGCGCCCGTGACGCCGCCGTATGAGGCGGGGGCGCCACGCCGGGGCTGGAACCGGTTGCGTCCCGTCCGAACGTCGAGGTCGGAAATCCGGGGCTGGCCGTTCGACCTCGGTGTAACTCGATCGAGTCCGGGCGCCACCCGCACACACCGTGATCGCATCGTCACGGGCGAGTTCGCGTGAGTTCGAAAAGAACACCGAGTACGCCCGAATTTGTCGCGAATCTCGCGGCTGGCATGCAGCGTGCACTAGCTATTCAGCGAGGCGCCGCGGTGCGTATCCCCCTCCGCCCCGTAGGCGCCGCCTAACTCTTACAGCGACCGTGAGCCTGCTCGCTCACGGTCGCTGGTCTTTTGTCTGCCGCGATGAAACACGGTGGCGTCGCGGACGTGAGGGAGTGGAATGTCTTTCAGTGCATATGCCTTTCAAGACATGCATAGCGGGCACTTCGTCGTCTGCGTGAGTCTCGCTTCGAGTCACGGGCGGGAAGCCGAGTGACGCTCCGCCTCGGGTAGGATGATGTGCTCCGCGCCTCGGGCGGGCGTTTTGCGGCACTTTTTTCGCAGCGCTCGCGGCGCGCGCTCTACGAAATTCACCTCCGAAATGTGCCTCGCTTCGAGACGCGAACCGTCATGCTGTTGACGATCGATGAGATTTCGCTCGCGTGCGCGGTCCGGGATTCAATGACGCACACGCGGTCCGAAATTCTATGACGCGTCTCGCTGGCTCGCTTCGAGTACTTGTTCGAGCCGTCTCTGGATA
>DASXWF010001588.1:0-5659 GCA_036503835.1 Polyangiaceae bacterium
AGTCGCGGTCCAGGCCCAGCCGCCGGTAGAAGACCAGCATCCCCACCGGCAGGCCCGAGAAGACCAGCCACGCCCAGACGGGCGCACCCGTGAAAACGCTCAGGCCGATGCCCAGGCCCAGGGTCAGCACGGTCACGAGTCCGCCGGTCCTCACCGTGACGTCCAGCAAGCGAGAGGGCCCGCGCGCTTCGGCTTGTCGCTTTCCCTGGAGGAACAGCACGGGTCCCGCCGCGCCCATCATCTCGAGCAAGAACGCCATGATGGCGCTACCGAACCCGCGATGGGTGAGCGTGGCTTCGGCCGGGTCCGAAGGATCGACGAAGCACGGGACCTGCGCGCCGGGACCGAGCCGCACGAGCTCTTCCGCGCCGCTGCCGTCGAAGGTGCCGTCGGTGAAGTCGTAACGGGACGACCGAAACTCGCGCCCGGCCATCCGGTATCGGTACGAGACGTTCAAGGTCGTCGTCGTCACGTCGTGGCCTCGCACGCGCCGGGACCGCTGCTCCGTTCGAGCGTCGATGATCTCGCAGGTGGTCTCGGTCCAGGTTCTCGACCACAGGCCCCGCCACACGGGAACGCAGAACCCGGAGACCAGGATCCAGAGCGAGAGCAGCCACAGGAAGGTGCCGATGAGCAGCAGTGGAACCGAACCGGAGATGTCGGCATCGGGATCGAGCTCGGGCCGGCGTGGGTGGCGTTTCACGATGGGGACGGCGAGGCGCGTTCGTCGATGATTGCGCCGGCTTGACCTGGAGGCATAGTTCCGTGACGATCGGGAATCGGTGCGCGGGTGTTTCGGAGAATTTCAGCGGATTGGGAGCGTCGAGGACCCCTGTTCGAGGCATGCCTCGAGGTGCTCGGTTGGGGAGTCGCCGGAGTCGCGAACGCGGTCTTCGTCGGCAGGCTGAGCTCGGCGCGTACCGCCGTCGATCGCGCGCTGCACCACCTGGCCGACTTCGGTGAGTTCGCGCTCCTCGGTCTGCTCGCCGGCGGGCTGCGCGCGGGGGTGTGCGCCGCCGCCCGGCGCCTGCCCGGCAAGTTCGGCGCGAGTCTCGCGCTGCGGCTCGCTGCTGCCGTCATACTGCTCGCGCCGATCGGCGCTTGGGCGGCCCGCGGGGATCTCACGAATTTCATGGAGCGATCGGGGCTTCCCGCCTGGGTGCCGGTCCGCGCGTGCGGCGGCCTCGCCCTCGCCGGGCTCTACGTCGCGCTCGGCTATCTCGTCGAACGTCTCCTCGCTCGCACACCGCGCTCCTCGGGCTTCATTCTCGCGGTCGTGCTCGTCGTGGCGGCGAACCTGGCGCTTCCTTCCGACTACCTCGGCCCGCGGGTGCTCGCGGTCGCTCTTGCGGCTCGGGTGGCCGGGCTCGAACTCGCCCGAAGTGCCCTCCCGTGGATGGCGTCGCCCCGCACGTTTCTTGCTGCGGTCGCGCTCGGGTTCCTCGGTGTCGCTCAGCTCGTCGTTCCACCGCGCGCGTCGACGTGGCAGCGCGTGTTCCTCGTGCCGGGCTCGGTCGCGCCCGAGCTGCTCGGTTTCGCGCTCGAACCGAGGTCGGAGCAGGTGAACGCGTGGGTCCCGCCCGAGTCCGCCGCCTGGTTCCGCGACCGAAGTCGCGAGCCGGACCGCGCGCCCACCCGAGCGCTCGACCTGCCGGCGAACACGGTGTTCGTCGTGCTCACGATCGACGCGCTGCGTGCCGACGTGCTCGCCTCGCACGACCACGACGCCCAGCTCCCGGCCCTCGCGGCGCTGCGCGATCGTTCGGTGCGTTTCACGAACGCGAGGAGCCCTTCACCCTCGACGCTGACCACGGTGATGGCGCTGCTCACGAGCCGTTACTATTCCCAGACGTACTGGAGTGGGGACGGAGCGCGTGCCTACCCGAAGCAAGATCGCTCGCTGCGCTGGACCAGGCTCCTCGCGGATCGAGGCGTTCGCACCGTCCACGTGATGTCGCTCCACGGCCTCGGCACTCAGAACGGCGTCGGCGCCGGGTTCGAGGTCGAGCGCCGCACGCGCAAGGACTACGGGCCCGCCCGCGAGGTCGCCGACATCGTGATCGAGGAGCTCGGGCAGATGGGCGGGAACCCCGGCGTCGTTTACGCCCACTTCGTCGACTCCCACGCGCCGTACACGCTCGGCGGGAAGGAAGGCACGCCGTTCGAGCGATACCTGAAGGAAGTCGCGCTCGTCGACCGCGCCGTGGGACGCGTCGTGGACGCGCTCGCCGAACCGGGGCTGCGCGGGCGAGCGGCCCTGATTGTCAGCGCCGATCACGGCGAGGCGTTCGGCGAGCACGGCAAGAACCATCACGCGAGCAGTGTCTACGACGAGCTCCTGCGCGTGCCGCTCTACTTCGATCTGCCGGGAATCCGCGCGGCGAGCGTCGATGCCCCCGTCTCGCTCGTGGACCTCGGCCCGACCTTGCTCGACTGCTTCGCGCTGCCGACCCCCGCGACCTTCATGGGCGAAAGCCTCGCGCCGCTGCTCGCGGGCAAGCCCGCGAAGCTCACGCGCCCCATCGTCGCCGACGCGGGCCGCCGCATTCAGGCCATGGTGTTCGCCGACGGCACGAAGGCGGTGCGCGACCTCATGCACAACACGATCGAGATCTACGACCTGAATCGCGATCCGAAGGAGCTCGAGAACCGGAGCGGGATGCCGGATTTTCCGGCCGATCGTTACGCGGGCGCCCTCGCTCACTTCTTCGACGTGCACACGCTGAAGAAGAGCGGCTGGAAGCCGCCGTGGCGCAAGTTCTGAGTCGCTGCTCGGCGCGATTGAAGTTTCGTGCCGTTACTGTAGCGTGCGGCCCAACGAGTCGAACAAGAGGGCGATCGATTCCCATGTCGCGGATCAAGGTTTTCTCCCCGCTATCCGGTCAGATCTGGTCCCTCGAGCGGATCCCCGACCCGGTTTTTGCCCAGAAGATGGTGGGTGACGGCCTGTCCATCGATCCGTCCGACGCGTTGCTGGTCGCGCCGTGCGACGGGAAGGTCGTCTCGCTCCACGCCGCCGGCCATGCGGTGACCTTGGTGACTCCGGAAGGCCTCGAACTCTTGATGCACGTCGGCATCGACACGGTGGCTCTGAAGGGGGAGGGCTTCGAAGCGCGCGTCAAGGCAGGTGACGAAGTCAAGGCGGGTGACCCGTTGATCGGCTTCGATCTCGACTTCCTGGCCACGCACGCGAAGAGCCTCCTGACTCAGATCATCGTCACCAACAGCGAGCGCGTCACCGCCTGGGAACGCGCGAGCGGCCTGGTGGCGGCAGGGAAAGACCTGCTCTTCAGCGTGGATTTCGGGACGGAAGGCGCCGCGGTTTCGTCCGCAGGGGAGACCACCGTCACGTCGGACGCCATCGTCGTTCCGAATCCGACCGGCCTGCACGCGCGACCCTCCGCCGTGCTGGCCAACCTCGCGAAGGGCTTTCAGTCGACCGTCAAGCTGCTGTTGGGCGACCGCGAGGCCAACGCCCGCAGCGTGATGGCGATCATGGCGCTCGACGTAACGCAGGGTGCGACCGTGCGCGTGAGGGCCACCGGCCCCGACGCGAAAGCAGCCGTCGCCAAGCTCGCAGAGGTCCTGGCTCAAGGTTCGGGGGACGAAGGTTGCAAGCCGGCCCCGGCTCCGGCAACCACCGTGCTTCCGGCTTCGGCCGAGCCGCCGCCGCGTCGCAAGTCGGCCGACCCGAACGTGTTGATCGGGGTCGCGGCGTCGCCGGGGCTCGCCGTGGGCGAAGTCTTTCAGGTGCGCCGCACGGAGATCGCGGTGACCGAAGCGGGATCCGGCGTGGATCCCGAACGGCGGAAGCTCGCGGCGGCCCTCGACACGGCGCGGGGACAGCTCGCCGCGCTGCGGGGAAAGCTGCATGCCAAACGCGAGGCGGCGAAGGCGGCCATTTTCGCCGCCCACGAAGAAATGCTCTCCGACCCGGATCTGCTGGAGATGGCCGAGTCGGGAATCTCGAAGGGCAAGAGCGCGGCCTTCGCGTGGAAGCGTGCCATCGCCACGCACGCCGACCACCTCGCCGGCATGCGCAATCAACTCCTCGCTCAGCGCGCCAACGACGTGCGCGACGTCGGCCAGCGCGTGTTGGCGGTCCTGACGGGCACCGAGGTCACGCAGCCCGAGTATCCGCGCAACAGCATCCTCGTGGCCGAAGACTTCACGCCCTCGGACACCGCGGCGCTCGACCGCACGCGCGTGGCGGGCTTCTGCACCACGCGCGGAGGAGCGACCTCGCACGTGGCGATCCTGGCGCGATCCGTGGGCATCCCCGCGCTCGCCGGCATCGAACCCGCCGCGCTCGAGCTCCGCGACGGTGTGCGCGTCATTCTCGACGGCAGCAAGGGGACGCTGCGGTTGAACGCCACGCCGGAGGAAGTCGCGCGCATCCGGCAGGCGCAAGAGCGCGCCGAAACCCGGCGCAAGGAGAACCTCGCGAACGCGCAGAAGCCGGCGGTGACGCTCGACGGCACGCGGCTCGAGGTGGTCGCGAACATCGGCGGACTCAAGGATGCCAAGCAGATTGCGGGTCTGGGCGGGGAAGGCGTGGGACTCTTGCGCTCCGAGTTCCTGTTCATGGAGCGGCCGGACGCGCCCGGCGAGGAGGAGCAGTTCGAGACCTACCGATCGATTGCCGAGGTCGTCGGCGCCAAGAATCCGCTCATCATCCGAACGCTCGACGTTGGAGGCGACAAGCCGCTCGCGTATCTGCCGATTCCGAAGGAAGACAATCCGTTCCTCGGCGAGCGCGGCGTGCGCGTCGGGCTCGACCGCCCGGAAATTCTGCGCACTCAACTGCGGGCGATCCTGCGCGCTTCGACCTCGGGCAACGTCAAGGTGATGTTCCCGATGATCGCGACGCTGAGCGAGCTGCGCGACGTGAAAGCCATGCTCGCGGAGGAAGCAGCGAACCTGGGCGTTTCGCCCGTGCCGGCCGGCATCATGGTGGAAATACCCGCGGCCGCGGTGATGGCGGCGCAGTTCGCGGCCGAGGCGGACTTCTTTTCGATCGGCACCAACGATCTCACCCAGTACACGCTCGCGATGGACCGGGGCCATCCCAAGCTCGCCCCCCAGGTGGACGGACTGAACCCTGCCGTGCTGCGGCTGATTGCGCAGACGGTGAAAGGCGCAGAGCCGTTCGGCCGGATGGTGGGCGTGTGCGGCGGTATCGCCAGCGATGCGCACGCCGTGCCCATCCTGATCGGGCTGGGGGTGACGGAGCTCAGCGTGAGTCTGCCGGCCATTCCGGCCGTCAAGGCGCAGATCCGGGCGCTTCGACTGGATGCGTGCCGGGAGCTCGCGGAGCGCGCGCTGGCCGCCGAATCGGCGGAAGCAGTCCGCGCGCTCGTCCCGGACCCCGACGCGGACGCTTCCACCTCCACCCCGAAACCCTAGGCCTGACATGCACTCGTTCAAAGACGCGTTCTCGCTGCTGCAAAAAATCGGCAAGTGCATGATGTTGCCGGTGTCGGTGCTCCCCGTCGCCGGCATCCTGCTCGGTGTGGGTAGCGCGAATTTCGCCTGGCTCCCCGACGTGGTGTCGCAGGTGATGGCCGCGGCCGGCAGCGCGATCTTCGGCAATCTGCCCTTGCTCTTCGCGATCGGCGTGGCCATCGGCCTCACGGAGAACGACGGCGTGGCCGCGCTC
>DASXWF010001589.1:0-2592 GCA_036503835.1 Polyangiaceae bacterium
CAGCTCCTTGTCGGTCAGATAAATGCTCGACCCCGCTCGCTTCGGTGCGCCCGATGCGGGCGGTGCAGGCAGGGGAGGTAGTGGTGGTGCGTGCGAATCTTCTTCTTCGGTCTCGGGTTCGCCGAGCGCCGGGGGACCGCGTACGGAGGCGGCCGGGCGCGCCGAGTCCGCCGGCGGGCCAGGGTCTGGCGCGGCTTCTTCGGGTAGGGGCTCGGGCAGCGCGATCGCGTCGAGGAGCGGGTTGTACTTGGCCATCAGCGCGTCGAAGGCCAGCCGTTGAGGCCCGGCGAGCGTGCGCATGCCGTCGAGGTCGAGCTTCTCGGCGTCGAAATACTCTTTGTTCTTGGTGGCGCTGAAGTGGAGGTGCGGCCCCGTGGAGCGGCCGGTGGAGCCGACGTAGCCGAGGATCTCGAGGCGCTTGACCTTGTTGCCGACTTTGATGCCCTCGGCGAAGCGTGACATGTGCGCGTAGCCGGTCTCGATGCCGCCGGCGTGTTCGACCTTGACGAGGTTGCCGGCCGGTCCCGAATAGCCGACGAACGTGACCGTGCCTGGAGCGGAGGCGCCGATGGGCGTGCCCGTCGGGGCGCCGAAGTCGGTGCCGAGATGCGGCATCACTTTCTTCAGCACCGGATGCATGCGCTTCAGGTTGAAGTGCGAGGTGATGGGCGCGCCGGGGATCGGTTTGCGCCAGCCGCCCTCGTGCGGGGAGCGGCCGCGCACGTCGTAGTAGCCGCGCACTTCGGGGACGTCGAAGTAGTAGACGCGGAGCGCGTCGCCCTTGACGCGCTTGACCTCGAGCGCTTCCACGCCCGCGTAGCGGGCGAATTCGCCGAGGACGCTGACCTCCTGCACGATCAGGCGCACGGCGTCGCCGCGCTCGAGCTCGTCGAGCGACGAGTGTCCGTCGAGCGCGCGCGACACGACGCGCGCGAGCCCGCGCTCGAACCCCGACGCTTCGGCGGAGTCGTCGAAGCTCTTCCCGTCGTAGACGAGCGAGCCCGCGATCTGCGTGCGCTCGACCTTCAGATCGAGCTTGCTCGCTTCGAGCAGGCCGCTCTGTCCCTCGCGCGCCTGATACACTTCCTCGGCGCTCACGATGTACTCGAACGCCTTGAGCCGCTGGCTCTGTCGATCGAGCAACGCGACGAAGCGATCGGTGCGCTTGCAGCGATCGAAACTGCGCAGCCCCTGGAACGCGGTGACGATGCGGTAGCTCTCGCGGATGGGTACGCCCGCCGCCTCGACCGCCTTCAAGAACGGCTCGTTTCCGATCTTGCCCTCGACGAGGCGCAGGCCCGGTTGCTGCGCGCCTTCGCTCACTCGATAGGGTCCGGGGAGCCGCTGGCGCTCGCGTTTTTTGGGCTTTTCTCGCGGCGGCGGGGCGGGGGCGGCGGCGGTCGCGATGGGCGGAGCAGCGCTCGCGATTTCGGTTTGCGTCTCGCGGTGCGGCGCGAGATGCATCGCCACCGCGGTGA
Source organism: Polyangiaceae bacterium (assembly GCA_036503835.1). GTDB lineage: Bacteria > Myxococcota_A > Polyangia > Polyangiales > Polyangiaceae > PMG-095. Next base: position 1,479 of record DASXWF010001589.1, read on the forward strand.
CCGACGCGATCACCGCCATGCCCATGAGCGTGCCGAAGAGCGCGACGACGGTCGGCGAGAGCGCCGCGCGCGCGGGACCGAGCGGCGCGCCGGGTGCGCGCGGAAGCGGCGCCTCGCGCGATTCGAGATCGAGCGCGCGACGTCCGATCGCGTCGAGGTCGTCGGGCTCGGCCTGTTGCGCGGGCTCCGTGGGTTCGGTGTGCCCAGCGTCGGTCACGGGTCGCGGCTCGGCGTGACGCGCCCTCTCGAGCAGGCGCTCGCGTACCGTCGCGCCACGCCCCGCCGGCCCGTGCTCCGGTCCGGTCACGTCGCCGCCCGCGGTGTCGTCGCTCGCAGTCACGGTCGGCTCGCCGACCGCGGGCGCGGGCAGACCCGTGTCGAGGGAGAGCTCCGGATCGCTCTCGCCGTCCTCGCGCACCATGGGATCGACGACGCGGCCCACGTGGCGGCTGCTCGGGTCGATGGGACGCGAGGCCACGTTGGCCCATCGGGTAGCAGTGCTCGGGACACGCGGCAACCCGGGATCGGGAGAGGGCTCAACAAAGCTTCGTGATTTTCGACTTGTGGACGCTCAGACGAGCGTCCATGATCCACTCGTCTCGGGCGGTCGAGCGCGCACGGTCCGTTCGCGACAAGCCGGGCGAGCCATGGACGACCACCTGAAGCAACTGCTCTTGCTGGGGCGCGAGCACTACCAGAAGCGTGAGTACGACAAGGCCGAGTACCTGTTGAAGCAGGTCGTCGGCCAGACCGACCGCTTCGCCGACGTCTTCGACATGCTGGGCGTGATCGCGCACAGCCGCGGCGACTTCCTCCAGGCGGAACGTCACTTCGAGAAGGCGGTGCGCCTCAACCCCAACTACACCGAGGCGCAACTCAACCTGATGGTCACCTACAACGACCTCGGCAAGTACGATTCGGCGCGCGAGATCTACGCGAGCATTCGTAGCCGCGGTGCGCCGGGTGGCAAGGGCGATCCGTTCGCGAAGGGAAAGATCGCGAACATGCACGCCGAGCTCAGCCAGGCGTATCAGGACGCGGGCATGCTCGCCGAAGCGATCGGGGAGCTCGAGCGCGGCGTGCAGCTCTGCCCGCAGTTCGCCGACCTGCGGAC
>DASXWF010001590.1:0-1594 GCA_036503835.1 Polyangiaceae bacterium
GGCGATCACGGTGTCACCGCGCTGCTGGAAGAGTTGTGCCAGGGCAAGGCCGATGCCCCGCTTGGCTCCGGTCACGACGGTGTTCGGCATGGTGATAGCTCCCATTGCGTCGCGGGGTCGGGAGCGCAAGGGTCACGACGCTCCGCGCGGGCTCGTGGGACGAAATCCGGGTCGATGCACGCTCCGGCCGTCCAGGGCAGCGGGCTGAACGGCGCGAGCACCGAGACCGACGGGCGAAGCCGGGGCGGACGGGCGACACCGGAGCCGGTTCGGCGGACTGACTTCCCTCACGCCGGCGTCGCGAACCGAGCTAAGGAATCTCGAGCTCGGCCTCGAGCTTCGCCCTCAAGCGCTTCGCGCTCGTTCGTTCGTCGGAGCTCAACCCCAGAAAATCGAAGGCCGCCTTCTCGGCGTGCAGCCCGACGGCGCACTGCCGTGGATTGAAGAAGGCAAGCACGCGGTGAACGCCCAGCATCATCGGGCTGTCCGTCATGACCACGGTCGGCGCGACGTTGCGTTCGATGGTCTTCGCCAGCTGCTTGCGCTGGCCGCCGTCGGGAACGCCGCCGTGCGAAACGACGATGACGACGAGCTCCGGAGCTGCTTCGCCAGCGGCACGCGGCTTCGCCCTGCGTGACACCGTCTCCGCGAGAAAACGCTCCCACTCGAGGTTGCTCGGGTCTTTCGGCCCGTGGACGACGACGTTGAGCCGGCCCTCGAATTCCCAGGCCATCGACTTCGGCACGCCCGTCGAGGATGAAACCCGCGCGCTACGCGGTCAAGCGCGTCGCTGCAATCGCCTACGTGGGGACGACCGCGGCGAGCGCCCGCGACGGCGACACGCCGATTGGCGTCTTGTAACTCGCGCGCGAGCTGCGCCGGGCTCTCGAAGTCTACCTCGAGCGCCACTTCGCTCGGGGCGTCACTCCGCCGAAGCTGTCTCCGGATCACTCTCGTGCTCGAGCGGGATTTCGGTGTTCTCCGTCATTCCGTTCGAGCTCGCCTCGAAGCTCAACTTCAGCTGTCGCGTTGACTTGGCGCGCGCAGGCTTCGCGCGCGCCGGCTTCGCACGTTCGGCCTTCGCCCGCGCCGGCTTCGCGTCGGCCGAAGCCTTCTTGGTCGGGCGAGCTGCGGCGAGATGGTAGGTCGTCGAGCGTTTCTGACCCTGGGTGCTCACGCGCTTGGCGGCGACGAGCTTCCTGACGGGAAGCACGAGCTCCCTCGTCGCAATGCCGAGCGCCTTGCCGATCTCCTCGATGCGCTGACCCGGGTTCTCTCCGATGTGCGAAGCCAGCTGTTCCGTGAGCGCCGCGAGGACCTCCGGATCCCGCTTCGCGCCTTTCGCGCGCGCGCCTCGGTACCTCGAGCTTCCGCCGCTGTGGGCCGTGACACGGCTCTGCGCCTCCAAGGCGTCGGCGACGGCGTCGACCGTTGCGGCACGGATGAGGATCGTGAGGTCTTCGACGAACGTATCGATCCGGGCGCGAACATCGGTTGCGGTAGCCATCTCTCTCGCTGTCTCCTGGGCTTCTCGAGGGGGGCAGACCTTACCAGAGACGTCCAGCTCCGCACGCGAGCAACGGGACCCGAGCCG
>DASXWF010001591.1:0-3754 GCA_036503835.1 Polyangiaceae bacterium
CTAGGATCAAAGCGTTTGTCGCACTAGCCCGGCGGCCGAAAAGGCTCGATCCCGGCCTGGGCCGGCGAGGACTCGCCTTTCCGAGCGCTTCCCGACTAGCCTCGCAAGTCCTCTCATGATCCCGGGTTTCGGAAAACAGACGATCCTGGTCGGGAGCGCGCCGCACTGCGATATCCGGCTGGGCGGTCCGGGCGTGGCGCCGGAGCACGCACGCATCGTGAACCAGGGCGGCGGCACGCTCGTGTTCGTGGACCTCGGCGCCGGGCCTTCCCAGGCGAACGGCTCCGCGCTCGCCTCCGGCGCCACCGTCCCCTTCGACCTGCGCACCCAATTCGTGGTGGGTCAGGCATCGGTCCCGAACGCGCACCCCGCGATCGCGCTGATGTTGCTCGAGCTCGGCAAGGCGCCGCTCGCGCAAGGCCAGATCTCGTTCGGGCGCGAGCCTGCGCAGTGCAACGTCGTCGTGCAGCACCCGAACGTTTCGGGCCGTCACGCCACGTTCCAGCTCCAACCGCTCACCGTCACCGACCATTCGTCGACTTCCGGCACCTGGGTCGATCGCGAACGCGTCGCCGCCGGTCAGCCGAAACCGCTCACGCCGCACGCGTTCGTCGCGCTCGGGCCCGTCGTGCTGCCCGTGTCGCTCGTGCTCCAGCTCGCGCAAGCGATGGGCGCCGGCAGCGCCGTGGGCGGCGTCCCGCAAGCAGCGACCGGGGTGGCGCAGCAGGTCCTCCAGCCCGGGACCGCGCTCGCGCCCCAAAAGGCCGAACCGAACGCCGAAGCCGCCCCGAAGCCCCGCCACAAGACGGTGATCGGCCAGCTCCAGCTCGGAGCGGCGGGCGCCGTCAGTCAGAAGACCATCGGCCGCACGCCGGAGAACGACGTCAAGATCCCGCACCCGCAGGTCTCGAGCCGCCACGCCGTGCTCCACAGCATCGCCGGGCAGCTCTTCCTCGAGGACCGGAACAGCGCCAACGGTACGTACGTGCGCGGCCAGCGCATCCCGCCCGGCCAGCGCGTGCCGGTGCAGAGCGGCGAGAAGGTCTTCATCGGCCCGATGCCGCTCGTGCTCCAGGTGGTGGGCCAGGAAGTCGCCGTGGTCGTCGAGGACCACGCCGACTGGGCGGGGCGGCCGCTCTACGAAATCGAAGCCTGGGATCTGCTTTCTCAGGTCCCCGATCGCGACAACCCGAGCGAGCTCAAGACGCTGCTCGACCACGTGAGCTTCAAAGCCCTGCCGGGCGACTTCATCGCGCTGATGGGTCCGAGCGGCGCCGGCAAGACGACGCTCTTGCTCACGCTGAACGGCTACCTGCCGCCGACGGCCGGCCAGGTGCGCATCAACGGCGAGGATCTCTACGCGATCTACGACGCCCTGCGCGGCTCGATCGGCTACGTCCCGCAAGACGACATCGTGCACCCCGAGCTCACGGTCTGGGAGGCCGTGCGCTACAGCGCCCGCTTCCGGCTGCCGCCCGACTACTCCGAGGAAGAAATCGCGCGGCGCGTGGACACCACGCTCGCGCAGCTCGGCCTCGAGAACGTCGCGCACCTGCAAATCGGACGCCCCGAGAAGAAGATCCTCTCGGGCGGCCAGCGCAAGCGCGTGAACATCGCGATGGAGCTCGTGACGGATCCCGTCATCATGTTCCTCGACGAGCCGACGAGCGGACTGGCAGCCGACGACACGGCCGCGCTCGTGAGCCTCTTGCACGATCTCGCCAAGCAGACCGGCAAGACCATCATCACGACCATCCACCAGCCGGCCAAGGACGAGTTCGAGAAGTTCAACCTCGCGCTGATCCTCGGCACGGGCGGCGTGATGATGTTCTTCGGCTCGCCGCAGGACGGCTACCGCTTCTTCGGGAGCTGGCTCGAGCGCCAGAGCAAGCCGAACCGCGTCGACAACCCGCGCGACATGTTCGACATGTTGAACCAGCGCGAGCGGCCGATCTTCGAGGCGATGCGCGCGCAGAATCCGGCGGCGCCGCGCTACGCCGCCCGCGCGCAGGCCGCGCGCGAGTGGACCGCGGAGTACCTGAACCCCCAAAACCCGATCTTCCAGCGCATGTACGGCGGCCGGCGCGCGGTCGGGACCGGACACAGCCAGCACGGCATGCCGCAGCGCGCGCCGAGCCGCGGCCAGTTCGGCCTGCTCTTCGGCCGCTACCTCAAGGTCAAGGCCCGCGACGTCGGCGGCACGGCGATCATGCTGCTCCAGGCGCCGATCATCGGCGTGCTGCTCGCGCTCGTGTTCGGCGGCCAGCGCGACGCGATCCCCTACTGGTGTCTCGGGGCCATGCAGGAGCTCGCGCGGAAATTCGGCGGGCTCGGCTCCGGCACCGAAGACGTGCTCAAGAACATGCCGGCGACGCCCGACAACGCCGGCTCGATGTTCTTCCTGATCGTGGCGGCGGTGTGGTTCGGAACCAGCAACGCCGCGCGCGAAATCGTGAGCGAGGTCGCCATCTACAAGCGCGAGCGGATGGTGAACCTGAAGCTCTTCAACTACGTCTTCTCGAAGTTCGTGCTCCTGAGCCTATTTTGCGTGATTCAGTGCTCGATCCTGCTCGCGATCGTGTTCTTCGCGCTCGGCTACAACGGCGGGATGCAGGCGTTCGGCATCGAGCTCGCGACCATGATCGTCACCGCCATGAACTCGGTCGCGATCGGCCTGCTCTTGAGCAGCCTGGTCGGGAGCAGCGAAGCGGCCATGGCCCTCACCCCGATCGCGCTCATCCCGCAGGTCGTGCTCGGCGGGCTGATGGTCCCGATGACCACGAATCCGATGCTCGAGCTCGTCATGTACGCGATCCCGGCGCGCTGGGGCTTCCAGGGCGTGATCGCGCAGGAGCGCATGGCCGTCGCCGCCAATCCGGCCTGGGTGCTCGACCTCAAGCGGCCGGACGCCAACGTCACCGATCACTTCCTGTTCCAGGGGAAGTTTCACTGCGCCGAGGCCCAGCTCGCGAGCAAGGACTTCAACGGGGCGTGGGGCTTCGTCGAATACAAGCTGGTGTGGCTGCCTCCCACGGTGCTCGCCGTGATGATGTTCGTGACGTTGCTTCTGATCCTGGTGATTCTGAAGCGGCGGGACTCGGTCTAGATCGCGCTCGCCGCGCGGTTCACAAACCGAAGTCGTAGTTGAGCGCATTTCTGGGGCGCCGCCGGGCGGAAGCCGGCGGTTCTGCTGCGCGCGCGACGCCAGCTTTCTGCGAAGCGCTCGCCGGACCCGAGCCGCCCGAGCGAGGCGGTTCCGTGCGCGCGGGCGGCAGCGCCGGGCTCGATGGCGCGCTCACCGCGTTCGATGGCGCAGTGCCCTGGTTCGTGCGCAGGGGCCCGACTTCCGTCGTGGCCGGCGCGGCCGCGGGCGCAGCGCCGGCGAAGGCCTGGTCGTCAGCACGCAGCGCCTGGAACGAGCTCGCCAGTGCGATCAGCACGGTTCCCGCCGCTGCCGCGATCGCCAGGCGCTTGCCGAACGAGCCGCCGCGCCGAACGGCGCTGGGCACGACGTGAGCGTACGACGCTTCGTGCCCGCTCTCTCCCTCGGAGCCCTGCACCAGCCTAGCGCGCAGCGAACGTTCGCAAATGTCGGTTTCGACGCCACGAGCGAGCAGCCAGCGCCCGAGCTCGTCGGCCAGGTCACCCGCAGACTGCCAGCGCTCGTCCCGGCCGCGCCTGAGGCCGCGGGCGACGATGGCGGCGAGCCCGTCGTCCCCCGCGCAGAACGCCGTGATCGGCTCGGCGTCGGCGG
>DASXWF010001592.1:0-8850 GCA_036503835.1 Polyangiaceae bacterium
GCCCATCTCGAGCGTGCTCGTCGCGAATCCCTCCCTTTACAAACTCCGGCACGCCGAGATCGAGCCGCTCGTCTCGAAGCTCCGCAAGGCCGTGCAAGGGACGTGAATGGTCGCCTCGGCCGCCTGACCCGAGACGAGCGAATTCGGTCAACCCGGCGCGTCGAGCACGAAGTGGCCTTCCATCTTCTTCAGCCCCTTCGGGCCGATACCCTTCACGCGTAAGAGATCCGTCGCCCGCTTGAAGCGACCGCCGAGCCTGGTTCTGAGATCGACGATGGCTTGGGCTCGCTTGGCGCCGACGCCCGGCAGCTTCCGCATCTCGTCGGCGCTCGCGCGGTTCAGGATCACCTTGCCGTCCGGGGTGAGACCGGGGCTCGCGGGTGGCCCGGCGTCCGGTGGAGCGGCGTCGCTGCCCTCGCCGGCGTCCGGTCCCGCGGGACCGGCGTCGGCGGCGCTCGCGCCCGCGTCGCGTTCCGGCGCGGCAGCGACCGGAGCGAGTCCTCCGGCGAGGAAACTGGCCGCGGCGGTGCTCGACCCTGCGAGCACCGGCACGCCGGAGCCCCGCGCGATCGACGCGGCGCCGATCGCGGCGAGGGCGAGCATGCCGGCGCCGATGCCGAGCACGCGCAGGGCAATCGGCGCCCACACGTTCTGGCGCAGCCGCTCGAGGGCGCGGCCGAACGCGCCGGGCGCGGCGGGAGCCTCCGAGCGACTCCCACCGCGCGGCGCGCGCGAAGTGACCCTTTTCGATCCGCGTCCGGCGTGCCGAGCAGCGTCGGTCTCGAGCTCGAGGAGTGCCATCTTCGCCGCTCGCGATCGCTCACGCGATCTCCGTGAAGCTTTCTTCGGTGTGTCCGTTGCCGCTCTTCTTTCCGAGCAGCGTCGGGTTCGCGCCTTCCTCGCGCGCGACGTAGTCCCGGATGTGGATCTCGCCGCTCACGGGCACCGCCTCGAGCTTCACGTTGATCGAGCCGTCGCGGTTCACGAACGCGGCGCCGACGCGCGTCCAGTACTTGTTCGTTCCGCGCTGGGTGATGACGTAGGCAACTTTCATTTTCGACTGGTCCATGGAGATGCTCCTCTTTGTTCGTGCGGGGCCGTCTTTCGGCTCCGCGCGGGCAAGCTCGATTGCGAGGCGCGTGCCAGCGTGCGGCCGCCGTAGAACCGCGGGAAAATCGGCGAATCTCGCGGTGCCGGGGGCTGGCGCCGCCAGGTATTCGCCAGGCCACCAGGCAGCCGCCTGCAGCCCGGCTGGAAGCTCCGGCGCGCCCGGGTCAAAATCGAAGCAGGCCGTCCGTATCATCGAGGAGACCCTTGCCCCGAGCCCGCCTCGCCGCGTCCCTGAGCCTCGCCGTACCTCTCCTCGCGAGTTGCGCCTCGAGCGCTCCGCAGAAGCCCGCGGAGGTGCGGGCCCCGACCCCGGCGAGCGTCACGCGCCAGCAGCCGGGCGGCGACGCCGAGGATCCGCACCGCGCGGCGCTCGATCGTCTCATCCACGAGCCCTGGGGCGCGAGGAGCGACAAGGACGATCAGCTGCTCGCGCCCATCCCCGACTGGGAAAACTGGAAGCGCGTGCGCTTCTGGGGCTTCGAGCACCTGGTCGGCTTCCGCTACGGCAAGGAATACCACGCCGCGACCGCGGCTCGCGTGCAGGAGCTCCCGGAAGGCGTGCGCGTGACCAGCGAAGCCTGCATGCGCGCGTTCGAGGCCTGGGCGCGGCCGCAGATCCAGGCGTTCGACGTGAAGCTCTCGCCCTTTCAGACCAAGCTCGCGCGCTGGCGCAACCAGACCCTCGTGATTCAGAGCGTCGACGGTTGGGTGAGCTGGGGCATCTCGAGCGCCGAATTCTCGGTGGCCTGGACCGCGTACCCTGCTTACCCGAACGCCTGCCTCGTCTACGGCATCGGCGTGCGCTGGGACGACCAGCCCGAGCTCGCGAAGCTCGCGCGCGATCGCTTCATGAACGAGGGCTTCACCGAGCTTCAGACGCTCACGGTCGACAAGCCCTTCCGGCACGAGAAAGACGACAAGAAGCCGCCGGATCCGAGCGCGGGCCCGCCGCCGCAAGCCGCGAAGTGACGCGGACTCGCTCCACTAAATTCCGAGATTGACCTTGTTCGGCGAGCTCGTCGGCTTCGGCTCCGGGGCCTTCGGTTCGGGCGCGGGAGCCGGGGCGGGTGCCGGAGTCGGCGCCGCGATCTTGCCGGGCGGCGGCTTTTTTGCAGGCGGTGGGGTGCGGGGCCGTTTGGCGCCAGGGGCTGCCGGCGTGGCGGTGGTCGCCGCTTGAGCGCTCGCCACGGGTGCCTCGGAGGCGAGCGGCGCGGGCGCCGGAATCACGAGCGGAGTGGGGGCCGGCGCCGGGGTGACGATCGGCGCTGCGGGCTTTTCGACGGCTTCGGCCGCGGGGCGGGCGGCGGCTTCCACCGCCGGCTTGGCCGCGGTTTCTTCGGCGACATCGACGCGGCTCTTGCGCACGAAGAACGCGACGCCCGCGGCGAGCGCGGCGCTCGCGAACAGTCCGACGATGACGAGCGCGGCGATCGGCTTCTTGCGGACGCCGAGGTCGACGCTCGCCGAGTAGGTGTTCGCCGTCGGCAGGGGCACGTTGGGCGTCACCGCCGAGCCGTGCGAGCCCTGCGAGTGCGGATACGGCGTCATCTGCGAGGGCGACGACAGGGCGCGGACGGTGGGACCGTGCGCCGACGGCGACGGCTCGCGCATGTCGTGGATGCCGCAGATCTGGCGGAGGGCGGCGGTGAGCTCGCGCGCGCTCTGGAAGCGCTCGCCGACCTCGCGCGCGCAGGCTCGCGCGAACCAGGCGTCGAAGCCGGGGTGCTGGTAGCCCCACTGCGACGGGACCGGAATGGGACGCGTGCAGATCGCGAGAAGAAGGCTGCCGAGCGCGTCGCTGTCGAACGGCTTTCGCCCGACGAGCGCCTCGAACACGATCACCCCGAGCGCCCAGAGGTCCGTGCGGTGATCGACGAGCTTGGTGCCCTCCGCCTGCTCGGGGCTCATGTAGTTCGGCGTGCCGAGGATCGCGCCTGTGCGCGTGGTCGAGCCGGAGCCGACGCCGAGCCCCTGCGAGGATTTCGCGATGCCGAAGTCGAGCACCTTCGCGACGTCTTCTTCGTCGTTCCTCACGATGAAGATGTTGTCGGGCTTGATGTCGCGATGCACGATGCCCATCTCGTGCGCCTTGCCGAGGGCGCGCGCGACCTGCGTCATCAGGCCGGCGATCTCCTGCGGCGACATGCGACCGACGCGCGCGAGCCGGTCGGCGAGGCTCTCGCCGTCGAGCAGCTCCATCGCGATGTACGGCACGCCGCGATCCGCGCCGAAGTCGAGGATCTGCACGACGTGCGGGCTGCGCAGGGCCGCCGCCGACTGCGCCTCGCGCATGAAGCGATTCAGCGCGTCGGGGCTCGAGGCGATCTGCTCGTCGATGAGCTTGATGGCGACGGGAGACTTCAGCTGCAGGTGCTCGGCGCGCCAGACCGCGCCCATGCCGCCCTGGCCGAGCTTCTTCTCGAGCGCGAACTTGCCGGCCAGGACGACGCCGGGGGCGACCCAATCCATCACGGGCTCGAGGATACCATCTCCTCGCAGGGCTCGCCCGGCGCGAAGGCGGGGCGCATTTCAGCGCTGCTTCAGCCCCAGCCCGCCCGCAGCAAGAGGAGCGCGTAGGAAAGGAGCGCCGCGAGCCAGACACCCGGCCAGCCGCGCTTCGGGCCGCGAAAGCAGAAGTAGGCGGCAGCGGGCGGAAAGAGGAATCCGACGAGGGCCCGCCATGCCGGACCCTCGCGAGCGAGCCGGAGCACGAGCACGAGCTGGGCCGTCACGAAGAGCCCGAAGCTCAGAGACACGAGAGCGAGCAGGACGAGGTCCACGAGCGATGAATCCGTGGGGCGAAGCCCGCCGATGCTAGTACGGCGGCCCCGGATCCAAGCGGATTCATGCGCCCGCCACCGCGATTTCGTCGCGGTGGACGCAACATTTGAATGGCGTAGACTCCCGAACGTCCATGCAAAAAAGCTTCCTGTTCGTCGGTGCCGCCCTGCTCGGCCTCGCGCTCGGCCTGCCGCAGCGCCTGGCTCGCGCCGACGGCCGGGCAGCTCGTTCGGACGTGATGGGAGTCAACGAGATCCGCCGCGGCATGAAGGGCTACGGACTCACGGTCATGCAGGGGACCAAGCCGGAGCGCTTCGACGTCGAAGTGATCGACGTGCTCCGCAACTTCCGACCGAAGCAAGAGGTCATCCTGATCAAGACCCACCACCCGCGCCTCGAGGTGGCGAAGGTCGTTGCGGGCATGAGCGGCAGCCCGATCTACATCGACGGAAAGATGATCGGCGCCTACGCCTACGGCTGGACGTTCGGGGCGGAGCCGGTCGCGGGGGTCACGCCGATTCGCGCCATGCTGGACGAGATGGAGCTGCCGCTGCCGGAGCGCATCAACGGCTGGCCTCTGAAGATGCTGCCCGGTAGCGGCAAACGGAACGCGCTCGACAAGGCGAGACCGGGCACGAAGGGCCGGTACGACGGCGAGCTCGGTCGCTACGACGTCAAGGAGCATTCGCGACAGGCCGCGCGACTCGCCGTGCAGCGGAATCCGACCGAGGTGCGGCCGGTGGCGACGCCGCTGCTAGTCGGCGGGCTCACCTCCGGCGCCATCGGCTTCGCTCAGGAGCTGCTCGCCCCGCTCGGACTCGAACCGTTGCAGGCGGGCGGCGGCGGTGGGACCGAGGCGGACGCGCCGCGCCGCTACGAGGACGGCGGCGCGATCGGCGTGGAGCTGATCCGCGGCGACATGTCGGCGACCGGGCTCGGGACGGTCACCCGCGTCGAAGGCGATCGGCTGGTGGCGTTCGGTCACCCGATGATGGAAGCGGGCGTGACGGCCCTGCCGGCCGCCGTCGGTAAGGTGCTCTGGGTGCTCGCGAGCGAGCAGCGCTCCTTCAAGATCGGCATGCCCGTGCGGTCGGTCGGCGCGCTCGTGAACGATCGCGTGGCCTCGATCGTCGTGTCGCACTCCGCGCAGGCGCCGATCGTGCCGGTGAAGATGACGATCAACGGCGTGCCCGGGATCCCGGTCTCGACCTGGAACTTCGAGGTCGCGCACGAGCGCTTCCTCACGCCGACGTTCCTCGCCGTCGCGCTCGGCAGCGGGCTGCAGGCCGTCGCGAACGAGCAGCAGGACGTGAGCTGGAACGTGAAGAGCAAGCTCACCATCCAGGGCCACGGCACGATCGAGCTCAGCGACTACGGCGTCTCGATCGGCGGCACGCCCGACCCCGGCGAGTTCGCCCGCACGAACCTGGTGCGCGCCGTCGGTGCGGTGCTGAACAATCCCTGGCAGCCCGCGCGCATCGAGTCCGCGGAGGTCGCCGTCGATCTTCACTACGCGCGCGACATCTACCGCCTGCGCGGCGCCGAGCTGCTCTCCCCCGAGCTCGACGCGGGCGAACCGGCTCGCATCCGCCTCACGCTCGTGCCGTTCGCCGGTCCGACCGTCACCAAGACCCTGTCGGTTCCGCTGCCCGCGCACCTCGCCGGGCGCACGCTCACCCTCGACATCGTCCCCGGCTACACGGAAGAGAAGGACAAGGCGGCTCCGGACAGCCTGGCGGAGCTGATCAGAAACTTCGTGGATCCCGTGTTCCCGCCGCGCTCGCTGGTCGTGACCTACGCCTCGCCCGAGGCCACGGTGACCCACCGCGGTCGCATCGCGCAGGATTTGCCGATCGGTGCGCTCGACGCGCTGCGGCCCACGACGAGCTCGATCGCCCCCGAAGCCTACACGACCAACGTGCGTCAGGTATTTCCGATCGGACAGTTTCTGGTCGGTCGCGACAAGGTCAGCGTGACGATCCGCCAAGTAGTGCGGTAGGTCGCGAAGTTCCCGAGTTTTGCCATGAAGTCATCCGCCTTTCTTCGCTCGCTCGTGACGACGTTCGCCGTGATCGCGCTCTCCGCGTCGGCATCCGCGGTGGGAACGCGCCGCTTCAGTCTCGACAAGGAGGCCGACTTCAAGGGCGGTGACTTGAAGGGGGTGGCGGTCGACTCGCGCGGCTCGGTGCGCGCGGGCCTCAACCTCGGCGCGCTGCCGATCTCGCAGGCGAGCTCGATCTGGAGCGCCCTGCCGCAAAAGGACGGCTCGATCCTGCTCGGCACCGGCAACGAGGGGCGGCTCGTCAAGGTGCAGAACGGGGCGGTCAGCGTGCTCTTCGAGTCGAAGGCGCTCGCGGTCACGTCGCTCGCGACGGCCTGGGGCGGCAGCGTCGCGTTCGGCACGCTGCCGACGGGCAAGGTGATGAAGTGGGAGCGCGGCAAGGCGGTGGAGGTGGCGACGCTCCCCGGCGCCGAGCACGTGTTCGCGGTGGCGTTCGACGCGAAGCAGAACGCCCTCTACGCGGCGACGGGACCGCAGGGAAAGCTCTTCCGGATCGGCGTGGGCGGCGACGCCCAGGTCTACTTCGACGCCGAGGAGCAGCACCTGATGAGCGTCGCGGTCGCCCCGGACGGCACCGTGTACACGGGCGCGAGCGACAAGGCGAAGCTCTACAAGGTGACGGGCCCCGGACGCGGCAGCGTTCTCTACGATTTCGCCCGGACCGAGGTGCGGGCCATCGCGGTCGGCGCGAAGGGCGACGTGTACGCGATCGCGAACGACCTGAAATCCGGCTTCAGCGTGCCGAGCCGTCCCGGAAAGAATCAGGACACGAGCCCCGCCGGTCCGAGCTCGGCGGCGAGCAAGTCGAAGGGCAAGGGCACGCTCTACCGCTTCGGTACCGACGGACGTCCGGAGCGGCTCTACGACGCCGACGACGAGCATTTCACGAGCCTCGCGCTCGGCGACGACGGGCGCGCGTACGTCGGAACCGGCGCCGAAGGGCGCGTGTACGCGGTGGACCGCGTGCAGCGTGTCGCGCTCGTGGCGGACACGGACGAACGCCAGATCGGTGCGCTCGTCCTGACCGGCAACGAACGTCTGGTTGCTTCCAGCGACCCGGCCGTGTTGCACGCCGTGCGCGGGGTGGGCGGTCCGGACGCGGTCTGGACGAGCAAGGTGCTCGACGCCGGTCTCCGGGCGCGCTTCGGCCGGCTCAGCTGGGAAGCGACGGGCGCGGTCGAGGTTTCGACGCGCACCGGCAACACCAAGGAGCCCGACGACACCTGGAGCGAGTGGAGCCGCGACAGCGCCGATGCGTTCCTGGTGCCGAGCCCTGCGGGCCGCTTCTTTCAGGTGCGCGCGCGCTTCGCGAAAGACAAGGACGCCGAGCTCTCGGCGCTCGAGGTGGCGTTCGTCACGGACAACCTCCGCGCCACGGTCGACGACGTGAACGCTCGCTCGCGCCGCGACGGCGACGACGGTTTGAAGAGCTCCGGCGGACCCGTCACGAAGAAGCCCGAACCGAAGCTTGCGATTTCCTGGAAGGTCGATAACCCCGACAAGGACGAGCTTCGCTACCGGCTCCAGTACCGCCTGGTCGGCACCGCTACCTGGTACGAGCTCTCGAAGAAGGCGGAGGTCGTCACCAAGGAAAGCTACGACTGGGACACGAGCACGCTGCCCGAAGGGCGCTACCGCGTGCGCGTCGTCGCCACCGACGAGCTCGCCAATCCTCCCGACCAGGTGACGCGCGACGACGCGGAGAGCGGCGTCGTGCTCGTCGACAATACGCCGCCGCGCATCGAGCAGTTGCGCGCGGCCGCGCGCCGCGTGCAGGGCGTCGCCCTCGACGGTGTCGGGCCGATCCAGCGCATCGACGTGGCGCTCGCGGGCAGCGACGATTGGGTGCCGTTCCATCCTACGGACGGCATTTTCGACGAAGCGCGCGAGGAGTTCGACTTCGACGCGAGCGCGCTCAGCGCCTCGGGGGCGGCCATCCTCGCGGTACGCGTGTTCGACGACGCGAACAACTCCGTGATCCAGAACGTCGCCCTGCGCTGATGACCCTGCGGCGTCGTGTCCTCGGCTGGACGTTGGCCGGCTTCCTTTCGAGCGCGGCGTTCCAGGCCTGCGGCGGGAGCTCGGCGGACAAGGACGGCGGCGCGGGCAACGGCACCTCGGGAACCGGCGGCAGCACGCAGAGCGACGGCATGGTCGTCGACGCTCCACCCGCCGGCGGAGCCGGCGGTGAATCGCCGTACGATCCGCTGTGCGGGGTCACCGACGAGAGCTGCATTCCCGATTCGGTGATGGGCGAGCGCTCGTGCATGCCGGTGACGGCGGGGCGTAGCGGTGCGGGCGGTTCGTCCGGGGCGCAGGCGACGGGCGGACGAAGTGGTGCCGGCACGGGCGGCACGGCGCAGGCCGGGTCGAGCACCAGCGGCGGTACCGCCGGAGAGAGCGGCGGCGGTGGACGCGCGGACGCGGGAGAAGCCGGGATGAGCGTCGGTGGTGAGGGCGGACGCGGCGAAGCCGGCGCAGGCCCCGCGAGCGCCGGAGCGCCGAGTGACGGCGGCGCTCCGCCGGCGCCGGGCGATTTCGGCGGCGAGAGCTCGGGCGGCCAGTCGGCTGCGAGCGGAGAAGGCGGGGGCGGGCAGACGGCGGCGTCCGGCGAGGCGGGAGCGCCCTCCGGGACCAGCGGGAAGAGCGCAGGCGCAGGCGGTGGGGGTGCGGCTCCCACGCCGCGCTCCTGCCAGGTCGAGCTTCGCGACGGAGAACCGAGGGCGGTTTGCGCCCCGTCCGGGCAGGGCACGACGAGCTCGGTTTGCTTTTCGAGCGCCGATTGCGCGGCGGGTCTCGCCTGCATCGGCGACACCTCGCCGGGTCAATGCCGTCCCTATTGCTGCACGGGCGCTGCCGCGTGCGGCGAAAACGGGACGCATTGCAGCGCGCAACAC
>DASXWF010001593.1:0-2297 GCA_036503835.1 Polyangiaceae bacterium
CGCGCCACGAAGCCGTCCGCCTGCTCGAGCTCGTGCGCATTCCCGCGGCGAACGATCGACTCGACGAATATCCCCACCAGCTCTCGGGCGGCATGCGCCAGCGCGTGATGATCGCGATGGAGCTGGCGTGCCGCCCGGAGCTCCTGATCGCGGACGAGCCGACCACCGCGCTGGACGTGACCGTGCAAGCGCAGATCCTCGAGCTTTTGCGGGAGCTATCCCGCGAGCTCGGCATGTCGATCCTGCTCATCACGCACGATCTGGGCGTGGTCGCCGAAACGGCGGCGCGCGTGGTCGTGATGTACGCGGGCGCAGTCGTCGAGCGCGCCACGGTGCGCGAGCTGTTCGCCCGGCCGCGTCATCCCTACACGGCGGGCCTCTTCCTTTCCCTGCCCCGGCTCGATCAGGAAACCGAAATGCTCACGCCGATCGAAGGCTCGGTACCGGATCCCACGCGCTGGCCGCGCGGCTGCCGCTTTCACCCGCGCTGCCCGCTCGCGCTGCCGGTGTGCCGCGAGGAAACGCCGGCCCTCGTGCGCCGCAACGAGGCGGGCGAGCCCCACGTCTCGGCCTGTTTTTACACCGATCGCCATCCAGAGGCCGATCTGCTGGAAGCGAGCCGGCTCGCGCGGAGGAAGCCATGAGCGACACGGCCGCAAACGGCGAGCTCTTGCGCGTCGAGCGACTCACGAAGCATTTTCCCGTCACGCGCGGCGTCTTCGGCAAGACCGTGGGTCTGGTGCGCGCGGTGGACGACGTCTCGTTCGAGATCGCTCCGGGCGAGACGCTCGGCCTCGTGGGCGAGTCCGGCTCCGGCAAGACCACGGTGGGGCGCGCGATCCTGCGCCTGGTCGAGCCCACGTCCGGACGCGTGCTGTTCGAGGGCGCCGATCTGGCGGCGGCCGGCGCCGACGAGCTGCGCGTGCTGCGGCGCCACCTGCAGGTCATCTTCCAGGATCCGTACAGCTCGTTGAATCCGCGCCACCGCGTCATCGACATCGTCGGCGAGCCGCTCGAGGTGCACGGCCTCTACCGTGGCGCGGCGATCGAACGGCGCGTGCTGGAACTGCTCACGCGTGTCGGACTTTCGGCGGCGCACCTGAATCGCTATCCGCACGAATTCTCCGGCGGCCAGCGCCAGCGCATCGGCATCGCGCGCGCCCTCGCGCTCGAGCCGCGGCTCGTGATTTGCGACGAGCCGGTCTCGGCGCTCGACGTCTCGATTCAGGCTCAGGTCGTGAACCTGCTCCAGGAGCTCCGGCGCGAGCTCGGCCTCGCCTACCTCTTCATCGCGCACGACCTGTCGGTCGTCCGGCACCTCTCCCACCGCGTCGCCGTCATGTACCTCGGCGAGCTCGTGGAAATCGCGCCGGTGAAACGCCTATTCGCCGCGCCCGCCCACCCGTACACGCGCGCGCTCCTCGCAGCGATCCCGGTTCCGGATCCCACCGAGCCGCGCCGCCGCCTCGTCCTCACCGGCGACATCCCGAGCCCGCTCGCTCCTCCCGCCGGCTGCCGCTTCCACACGCGCTGCCCGGCCGTGATGGATCGTTGCAAGAGCGAGCCCCCGCCGAGCTACGAAGTCGAAGGCGGCCACGCCGTCCGTTGCTTCCACGCCGAAGGCGCCGCAGGCGACGACTGGTTTCGCCTCGTCGACGAGCGCATCGAGGCCAGAGTCCGCGAAAACGAACAGCGAACACCGCCGCCTCCTCGCGTCGCGCTGCCCGAGGAGGCACCCGCGACGCTCGCAGCGGAAGCGGCGCCACCGATGCGCCCCGCCGAAGCCGAGCACCCCGAAGGCGCGGCGACATGGCGACGCACCCAGCGACTCGCGGCGCTCGCGCGCCGCCATCCGCTGGCGGCGATCCTCGTGCTCGTCCTCTTCGTCGTGACGCTCAGGTTCGGCAAGACTCGCCTCGAAGTACGCACCGCGGGGCACGAGCTCGACGCCATCGCCGAAGCGCTCGACGCACGCTCGCGCCTGGCCGGCGCGTACCCCGCCACGCTCGACGAGCTCGGCTGGCGCCTGCCGCCGATCGTCGGAGGCACGGAAGCGGTGGATGCGTGGGGGCGCACGCTGCGTTATCGCGCTCCGGGGCCCGACGGTGCGCGCTTCGAGATCCGGAGCTTGGGCCCGGACGGCGTGCCGAGCGGGGACGATCTGGTCAGGCGCTAGGCGCTCCATCGAGCGCCGGCAGGCGGGCATTCCGCGACTCGACTCGACGCTCTTCCCGATCGATCGACCGGAGGAGTAGGCTGACTCGTCATGAGCGCGCCTGCGGGACGAGGGACTGAAC
>DASXWF010001594.1:0-6088 GCA_036503835.1 Polyangiaceae bacterium
GTCGCGCCACTACGTGAGCGGGATGCGCACGCGCGACTGGGGCAGAATCGTGTTCGTCTCGAGCGAGTCGGCGCTCCAGATCCCCACCGAGATGATCCACTACGGGATGACCAAGACCGCGCAACTCGCCGTCGCGCGCGGCCTGGCGGAAACGTTGAGCGGCACGCGCGTCACCGTCAACAGCGTGCTGCCCGGACCGACGCTGTCCGAAGGCGTCGGGACGTTCGTCTCGAGCCTCGCGCAGTCGCGGCAAATGGAGCGCGCGGCCGTCGAGCGCGAGTTCTTTCGCGAGGCCCGGCCCTCCTCCGTCATTCAGCGCTTTGCCGACCCCAAGGAAGTGGCGGCGATGATCGCATACGTGTGCAGCGAAGCCGCTTCCGCCACCACGGGCGCGGCGTTGCGCGTCGACGGCGGCGTGGTGCGTTCGATCGCCTGACGGGACGGGGCCGCCGCCGGCGCGCCCGGCCCCGAGCGGCGAGCCGATCCGTCGAAATCGGCCTACCGGCACTCGGGGATTTGGCCGAGTAGTGCTACGGGGAGGCCGGGAGCATGCCGAACGAAGCCTCTTCGCGCCGCACCGGAGCGCGCCAAGGATCGCCGCTCTTGCGAGGGCCGGCCTCGCCGGGGAGGGTCTTCGTGCTGCTTCTGCTCGCGAGCCTCCTCGCGCAGGCGATCATCTACGGCGCGCTCACGCGCCGCAAGGTGATCCGGAGCGACGGAGTCGGCTACTACTCGTACTTGCCCGCGCTCGTTCAGGATCGCGACCCGAGCTTCCGCACGCTCGAACGGCGCGAGTTCCCGCAGGGAATCCCGAGCTGGACGGGCATCAACGGGGCCGGAGGGCGGTACGTCGTCAAGTATCCGGTGGGCGAAGCCATTCTGCTCACTCCCTTCTTTCTGCTCGCGTGGGCGATCGCCGCGCTCGGCGGCGTCGCGTCCGCCTTCGGTTGGCCGTACCAGGCGGCCGCCGCGCTCTCGGGCGCCGTGTATTTCGCCGCGGGCGGCGCCATCACCTGGGCCCTCGTGCGCGAGCGCTTTGGGCCGAAACTCGCTTCGGTCGCGCTGGCCTTCACCGTATTCGGCACGAATCTCTTTCACTACGCGAGCTACGACGCCGTCTTCAGCCACGTCTACTCGTTCTTCCTGACGGCGACGCTGCTCTGGCTCTCACGCGATCTGGCGAACGCCACCGACTGGCGCCCCTGGTGTGCGATCGGGTTCGTGGGCGGGCTGATCGTCATGACTCGCCCGACCAACGTGCTGTTCGCCATCTTCGTCGCCGGCCACTGGCTCGAAGTCACCGGCTCGCTACGCGAAGGGCTGAGGCGTCTGGCCCGGAGAGCCCGCTACGTCGTCGCAGCCGGAGCTGCGGCGCTGGTGCCCGTCGCTTTCCAGCTCGCCTACTGGAAAGCCGCGTCCGGAAGCTGGATCTTTTATTCCTACACGAACGAGAAGTTCTACTTTCTCAGTCCGAAGGTGCTTCAGGTGCTCTTCAGCGTCCAGAAAGGCACGTTCGTGTACATGCCGCTCGCGCTGATCGCGCTCTACGGGGCGTTCGCCGCGCGCCGGAAGCTCGCCGGCTACTACCCGGCGCTTTTCTGGTTCGGACTCGCCAACATCTGGCTCATCGCTTCGTGGCACAACTGGGCGTACGGCGGCTCGTTCGGCACGCGCCCGTTCGTCGAGGCGAGCCCGCTCTTCGCGCTCGCCCTCGCCGGTGCATTCTGGAGCGCGGGTGAGCGCCTCGCGCGCCCGCGCTGGCTCACGCGCCTCGCTCTTGCCTGCGCGACGTACACGTTCGTGCTGATGATCGGCTATTGGACCCGTACGCTTCCCGAAGCGGGCGCCGAGCCTCGACACATCGCGAACAGTCTGACGCTGGCCTGGCTACGCAGGTAACGAGCGCTCGGGCACGCTACTGCTTCAGACAGTAGCGCTGCACCCTGCTGCGCTCGGGATCGAAGGCGCACCCGTAGCCCTTACAGCAGTCTTCGTTCCCGACGCACGTTTGGTCCTCGCAGCTCGTGCCCTCGGCGGGAGCGGCCGATTCGGCCGGTCCGTCAGCGCGACTCGCCGGCGCGGGCTCGTCGTCGGGTTTCGACGGCAAAGTCTCGGATTTCGTCGGCACGACCTCGGGCTCTCTCGCCTCCGAGTAGCGACAGGACAACACCAGCCAGACCGAAGAAGCGGCCAGCACGACACCGATCTTGGACATCATCGGGTCCTCCGTTCAGGGAAGAGACTCGAGGTTCGTCGCCTCGACAACGGCAGATTCGATTCTACCACGCTCGAGCAGCATCGGGTATGTCGGAGCCGGTGAGTACGAGGCATCCCGTCACGGCCGCCGTCCGCGTCCTCCGCCAGCACAATGTTCTCTTCGAGCCACACCTCTATCGCTACGAAGCCCGCGGCGGAACGCGTGTCTCGGCGCGCGAGCTCGGGGTTCCCGAACACGAGGTCGTCAAGACGCTCATCTTCGAGGACGAGCACAAGCAACCGCTCTGCATCCTGATGCACGGCGATCGCGAAGTCTCGGCGAAGAACCTGGCGCGGCTCCTGGGCAAGAAGGCGGTCGCGCCCTGTCTGCCCGAAGTGGCAGATCGCCACTCCGGTTATCAGGTCGGCGGCACCTCCCCTTTCGGGCTCCGGCGCGCGATGCCGATCTACGTCGAACGCAGCGTGCTCGAGCTGCCGCGCGTCTTCGTGAACGGCGGAGCGCGTGGCTTTCTGGTCGCGATCGCGCCGAGCGTCCTGGTCGATGTCCTGGCGGCCGTCGCGGTGGACGTGGCCATCGACGGCTGACGCGGTCGGTCTGAACGAGGATTCCCGCGGCGCTCAGAACGGCGGGCCGTCCACTTCGACCTGCATGCGCCCTTCGTTGATCGCGATGCTGAGCGGCCGGATCATCTCGTGGTATTGCTCGGCGCTGAGCCCGACTCCGAGGCGCCGTATCTGCGAGGCCTGCTCCTCGCCCCAGCGGCCCTGCACGACGGCCGCTTCGACGTAGCGCGTACCCGAGTCGAGCGCGGCGACCGTCTCGGGCTCCGGCTCGGCGACCTCGCTTTCGTCCGCATGGCGTGCCGCCGCAAGCTCCTCGCTGATGGCTTCGCGCACCGCCTCACGAATGCCGGCCTGGTCGACGGCTTGAACGATCACGCGGTCGCGCGGTTCCGAACGCGCCTGGGGCGTCGAGGTCCTCGTGGTTCCGGCGGGGGGCGGCTCGCGCGTGCTCGTCGAGCTCGCGCCGCGCAGCAGCCACCCCGCCGCCGAACCGAGTCCCAGAAGCACGGCGCCGAACGCAAAACTTCGTAGGACTTGAGTCATGAATCAGTCGAGGTAGATCGAGGTGTTGTAGGTCTCGAGGTACGTGCACGTCCCCGCGGCGTTCCACATGATCCGCAGGAAGCTGTTCGGGCCGATCGCCGCCGCGGCGGTCGCGAAGCCAGCTGCCGTCGTCGAGCAGCTCTTGTACGTGCCGGCGGCATCCTTGATGAAGCAGCTGACCACGCCGTTGTGCTGAACGTTGCAGCCGATGAACTCGACCGAGTTCGAGCTGAAGCGTACGTCGCGCACGACCCCGCGCGCCTCCGTCCCGTTCGCGAAGTACTGCACGGTCTAGCTCGAGGTCGAGCCCGCCATGCCGAGCGAAGCGACCGTCATGACCCCGAGACTCACCAGAAACCCGAATTTACGTGTGTTCCGCATCGTAGCTTCCCTTTCTGACCCGCCCTTGGTTGCCCTGACGTGTAAACGAGCGGGCCGGTACGCACGCTAGAGCGACGCGAACACGCCGGGCTAGTACGCGATTGCGAACGCGCCGGCGACGGCACTGCGTACGCAACTGCGTACGCAATGCGCGCGTTTCGATTCATGCACGAACGGCAACGCTGAAGTGACGCACGCTCAGCGAAGGTCGATTGCTGCGCGAGCAGCAACGCTGAAGTGATGTCAAAGATGGCTTCAAGTCGCTCGCCGCGTGGAAGACTGCACTCGTCATGGGCGGTCACCACGGGGTCTCAGAAACGGTGAGCTTCCACCGAAACGGCGGGATCGACGGCGTCGAGGTCCGAATCTTCGGCGATTCGGCGCGCACCTGGAGCTTCTACAGCACGGACTTCGAGTTCCTCGCGCCGAACAGCTGGTCGGGCGAAGTCTGTCATCGCGGCACGACGCGGTTGCTCGAGCCGGGAGCGGTGCTCTGCACGCGGCCGGGCGAGGTCATCGCGGCCCGCAAGGTCCGGCTGGCAGGGACGCGTAGCTCGCTTTCCATCGAGGAAAGCGCGCTGGCCGCGTTCCTGGACGAGCATCACGTCCGCGCCTCGGAGCTCGAGCTCCTGCCGCGCGCGCAGATGTCGCAGGAGCTCAACACCAGCCTCGCCGAGGTGTTTCGAGCCTTCCGCGACGAGTGCAGCGCGCTCGAGATCCAGGCAAGCCTCGCCGAGTTCTTCGCGCGGGCCGTTCCCGAGCTCTTCGGAAGCGGACGGCGAGCGGGGAGCGACGTGGCCGGCGCGAAAGCCGCCCAACGCATCCGCGAGCGGCTCGATGCCGACCAGTCCGAGAGCGTCGACCTCGCGACCCTGGCCGAGGAGGTCGGACTGAGCCGTTTTGCCACGCTCCGTGCCTTCAAGCGCCAGTTCGGACTCCCCCCACACGCCTACCGACTGCGCGTCCGGCTCGGGCTCGCGCGCAAGTCACTCCGGAGCGGTCTCAAGCCCGCCGAGGTGGCCGCCGAATACGGCTTCGTCGATCAGAGCCACCTCACGCGCCACTTCCGGCGTCTGTTCGGCATCACGCCGGCCGAGTACGCGCGGCTCGGTTCCGCCTGAGCGTCGCAAGCTCCTCCGCGCCCGGCGTCAGATCGTGATGACGATCTTGCCCTTCACGCCGCCGGACTCGATCTTGCGGTGCGCGTCACCGACGCGCTCGAGCGGAAAGGTGCTGTCGATGAGCGGCCGGACTTGCCTGCGTTCGGCGAGCACGGCGAGCGCGGAAATCTTGGCAGCCGTGCGCTCCATGAAGCCGAAGTAGAAGGTCTGATTGCGGAGCGCCATCGCGTTGATGCTGCCCTCGATGCTGACGATCGAAGCGAGCTTGCCGTAGGGGCGCACGCAGCCGATGCTGCGCGGGATGACGTCGCCGCCGACGGTGTCGTACGCCGCGTCGGCACCCCGCCCCCCCGTCAGGCGATTCACCTCGTCTTCGAAGCGGACGGCGCGATAGTCGACGACTTCGTCGGCGCCGAGCGAGCGAATCAGCGCCTCGTTCTCGCGCCGCCCCGTGGCGATCACGCGCGCCCCCGCCGCCTTGGCGAGCTGAACGGCGAAGTTTCCGACGCCCCCCGCTCCCGCTTGAACGAGCACCGTATCGCCCGGCTTCGTGCCGAAGAACGTGACGATCGTATCGTACGCGGTGATCGCCGCGAGCGGGAGCGACGCCGCTTCCTCGAAGCTCAGCCCGGCGGGCTTCTTCGCGACGATCTCGGCGTCCTCCACGTGATACTCGGCGTACGTGCCCTGCCGGCCGAAGATGCGCGCGCTGTAGAAGACGTCGTCCCCCTGCGCGAGATGCGAGACATTGTCTCCGACCGCTTCGACGCTCCCGGCGGCGTCGTAGCCGACGATGGCGGGCATCGGCAGGTTCGCCCAATCGCCGCCGCGGCGAATCTTGTAGTCGACGGGATTGACCGACGCGGCGCGCACCCGCACGAGCACCTGGTTCTTGCCGGGTGACGGCTTGGGCACCTCGGAGTGCTCGAACTGTTCGGGACCGCCCCAGGCACGCAGGATCATGGCCTTCATGCGGGCGAACGTTGCCAGACCGGGAAACGTACGCAACCTCCGACGGGGGAAACGCTCCGCGGCACGCGGTTCCCACCTCCCGGTGTTACACCATTGCCTCGATCGAGCGGGACTGGCGAGAAAAACCGCCCATTGACTCGCTGCTCGGCACCACCCTAGCGTCTCGCGCGGCGCCAGCACGGCGCCTCGGAGGTATTCGGATGTCCCATCACAAGCTCGCTTGGATTTTCGTCGGTTCGGTTTCGCTCCTGTCCGCTGCCTGTGGTGGCGGCCAGCAGAGCGCCGAGCCT
>DASXWF010001595.1:0-9975 GCA_036503835.1 Polyangiaceae bacterium
CGCGAAGCGCCGTCGCTCACGGCGATGGGCACGTAGTCTCCGTCGTTGTCGAACAGGGCAACGTCGAACGAATCGATCGTCTTCGGATCTTCGAGCGTGATCCACACCGCTTTGCCCGCA
This sequence comes from Polyangiaceae bacterium, assembly GCA_036503835.1. Taxonomy (GTDB): domain Bacteria; phylum Myxococcota_A; class Polyangia; order Polyangiales; family Polyangiaceae; genus PMG-095. Next base: position 121 of record DASXWF010001595.1, read on the forward strand.
GCGACTTCGATCGCGAAGGTGCGCGTATCGCGAGCGCTGCAGAGCGCCGCTTCGAGGCGCGCGGGCAGCGCGAGCGGCGGGGTTTCGACCGGCAGCGATTCGTTCGCGTAGACGCAGTCCGGCGGATACGGCTCGAGCTCGGGACGCGTGATGTCGAGGACCACCGGGCCCGGCGTACCCGTGAGCTCCGCGATCACGCGATCGTCGTCGAGCCAGCTCGTCCTCACGCTGAAAAACACCGAGGGCGACGACGGGCTCAGGGCCAATGCCTGCCCGCTCTGGTCGAGCGCGACGAGCGCTCCGCCGTCGACGCCGAAGAGCGAGACGAAATAGCTTCCAGCGCCTTCGACGAGGCTAAGTTCGATGGGCTCCTGCTCGGGAGGCACCGGCTTGCCGGCGAAGCCGAGCGTGAGCGACGCCTGCTCGTCACACAGCTCCCCCTCGAGCCGAGCGGGCAAGGACAGCGGCGTTTCCTCGAGCCAGGTCGCGAGCTCCGGCCCCGCGACACAGCCAACGGAGTTGCCGCCACTGCCTGCGGCGCCGTCCACGGTGCGCGTGGACTGTCCGCAAGCCACGACGGGCAGGCACAGCAGGATGAGGCCCCCCCGAATACCGAACCACATGCTCTCCAGTCTAGCAGGCTTGCCCTATGAGCGCGTGCCCGCGCGCCGCAGATCGCGCTAGCGTTCCCGGCCATGCCGCTCGGCCGCACTCCGCTCTTCACTCGTTTGTCGACGATGGTCGCTCGCACCCTGCGCCGGAGGGAGGCGGGGATCACGCCGCGCGCCGCGAGCCGGCGCGACTTTCTCGCGTTGAGCGCGCTCGGCAGCGCGCTCGCCGCGTGCGGCTCGGATCACGAGTCGATCCCGATGCCGGACGGCGCAAGCTTCGAGGTCGTGGTCGTGGGCGCGGGACTCGCCGGTCTGCACGCCGCGCGCCGGCTGGATCAGGCCGGCGTGGACGTACGCGTCTACGAGGCGTCGTCGCGCATCGGCGGTCGCACCTTCACGCTGCGCGACAACTTCCCGGACGGTCAGATCGCCGAGATGGGCGGCGAGCTCGTCGATTCGAACCACACCGCGATGCACGCGCTCATCGAGGAGCTCGGGCTCACCCTCGACGATCGCCAGGTCGAGCCCACCTCGAACCCGGAGATTTGGTGGGTCGGAGGCGCAGCGGTACCGGAGGCGACGATCGTCGAGCAGTTCGGGGAAGTGGCCGAGCGCATGCTCGCGGACATGGAGCGCGCGGACGACGACGAAGACGCTTACGCCGAGCTCGACGAGACGACGCTCGCCGACTACCTCGACGAGGTCGTGCCCGAAAGCTCCTACCCGGAGCTCCACGCGGTGCTGGCGAGCGCCTACCGCGGCGAATTCGGCCTCGAAATCGACGAACAGTCCGCGCTGAACCTGATCTACCTGATCGGCTCCGACGAGCCCGATCCCTTCCGGATCTTCGGCGAGTCCGACGAGCGCTATCACATCCACGAGGGCAGCGACGCCGTCGCGCACGGCCTCGCCGCGGCGCTCGGGGGAAAGGTGGCGCTCGGCCGTCCGCTCACCGCGATCACTCGGGAAGGAGAGCGGTACCTCTTGACGTTCGGAGGCACCGGCGGCGGGCTGGGCAACGAAACGGTGCGCGCCGCTCACGTGGTGCTGGCGCTCCCCTTCTCGACGCTGCGCGACGTGGCGCTCGACCTCGAGCTTTCGGAGGAGAAGCGCGACATCATCGCTTCGCTCGGCTACGGCACGAACACGAAGATGATGGGAGCCTTCCGCACGCGCATCTGGCGCACCGAGCACGATTCGTCCGGCGCCGTCACGAGCGACGGCGCCTTCCAGCAGGTGTGGGATTCGTCGATCGGGCAGGACGGCGAGCACGGGCTGCTCACCAACTTCCTGGGCGGCGACGCGGGCCGCTCGAACGCGACCGCCGACGCGGAGGGCTGGCTCGAAGACGTGGCCGCCCAGCTCGAGCTCGTGTTTCCCGGCATTCAGGCCGAGTACGTCGCGGGCTCGGCGCGCCGCGCGCACTGGGCGAGCGCTCCGAACGCGAAAGGTAGCTACACCTGCTACCGGCCGGGTCAGTGGTCGTTCTGGGGCACGGAAGGACTGCGCGAGGGCAACCTGCACTTCGCCGGAGAACACACCTCGCTCGACTTTCAGGGCTGGATGGAGGGCGCCGCCGAGACCGGCGCGTTCGCCGCCGCCGAAGTGCTGAACGACCTCGGCCTTCCGTACCCGAGCGAGCTCGCCGCCATCCTCGCCCAGAAGCCCGCGCAAGAAACCTGGGGGCTCGGCGAAGCGGAAGAAAAGCGGAGGCGGCCGCTCACCCGGCGCCGGCTTTTGCGCGCGGCGGGCTGAGACGAGCAGGCGACACCGGGTTCGGCGCTCGACGCGCGCGCGGGCGGCGCTAGCCTTGCGGGCTCCGCGTGCTTTCCGCCGCCACCCGCCAGCTGATCCGCACCCGCCTCGGCGCCGAGGTCGGGCGCATCGAGAAGGACGCGCCGACGCGCGTGGCGCTGCTGTATCCGTCGCCGTACCGCGTGGCGATGAGCTCGCTCGGCTACCAGAGCGTGTACCGCGCGATCCAGGCGATGCCCGGCTTCGCCTGCGAGCGCGCGTTTTTGCCGGACGAAGGGGACCGCGCGGGAGCGGTCGTCGAGCGGCCTCGGAGCTACGAGGGCCTGCGCGAGCTCGGGGAGTTTCCGATCATCGCGGTGAGCGTGGCGTACGAGATCGAGCTCGCCGGCCTGATCCGCGTGCTCGACGCTTCGGGCATCCCGCCGCTCGCCGACGAGCGCGACGAGCGCGCCCCGTTCGTGCTCGCAGGCGGGCCGCTCACGTTTTCGAATCCGCTGCCGCTCGCGCCGTTCGTGGACGCCATCGTCATGGGCGAGGGCGAGGGGTTGATCGAGCGTTGCCTCGAGCTCGTCGCGGGCAGCCCGACGCGGCGCGCCGCGCTCGAAGCGCTCGCCGCGGTGCCGCACGTGTTCGTCCCGGCGCTCCAGGGTGAGGAGCTGCCGCGTCCGGCGTCGTGCGACGACGCGCTCTTGCCCGCGTACAGCGCGATTCGCACGCCGCACACCGAGCTCTCCAGCATGTTCCTGATCGAAGCCGAGCGGGGCTGTTCGCGCGGCTGCACCTACTGCGTGATGCGCCGCTCGACCAACGGCGGGATGCGGCTCGTCGACAAGCAGACGATCCTCGAGAGGATCCCGGCGGACGCGACCAAGGTCGGCCTCGTGGGCGCCGCCGTGAGCGATCACCCGCGCATCGTCGAGATCGTGCGGGCGCTCGCGGAGCGCGGCCTCGGCGTCGGACTCTCGAGCCTCCGGCCCGATCGCCTGAAGGAGGAGTTCGTCGAAGCGCTCAAGCTCGCCGGCTACCGCACGCTGACGACCGCGCTCGACGGCCCGAGCGAGCGGCTGCGCGATCTGATCGAGCGCCGCGGGCGCGAGCCGCACTACCTGAACGCCGCCGAGCGCGCGCGCAAGTACGGCATGGACGCGTTGAAGCTCTACCTGATGGTGGGGCTGCCCGGCGAGACCGACGACGACATCGACGAGTGCGTGCGCTTCGTCAGCGAGCTCTCGAAGGTGATCCCGATCGCGCTCGGCGTGGCGCCGTTCTGCTCGAAGCGCAACACGCCGCTCGACCGCATGCCGTTCGCGGGGGTGCGTACCGTCGAGGGACGGCTCGATCGCCTGCGCCGCGGGCTCAAGGGCCGCGCCGAGGTGCGGCCGACGAGCGCGCGCTGGGCGTGGGTCGAGTGGGTGCTCGCGCAGGGCGGCCGCGCCGAAGGGCGCGCGTTGCTCGCGGCGGTGCGCGCCGGCGGCCACTTCGCCGATTACAAGCGGGCCTTCGCGGAGCTCGGGCACTCGCCGGACGGCGCCGGCTACGCGGGGCTCACGACCCCCATCGCACCCGAACGCAAGAAGCTGAAGCGCGCCCTCGCCGTGCTCGGCTGAGCTCGCCGTTCGGCGCGTTCAGTCACCGTGCGCGCGCCGCGTGATCGCCTCGACCAGCCCGTCGAACGTGTCCCGCATCGCCCACGCCTGCGCGGCGGGGTCCTTGAGCTCCGCCGCGCGCGAACGACCTTGCGCGAGCGCGCGCTTCGGCCCCTGGCACGCCTTGGGCAGCCGATTCTCGATGTCGGAGGCGGCGCCCTGATAGATCTGAAAGCAGGCGCGGTGGTTGCCCTGATTGTAGAGCGGCGCGCCGACGGCGATCGCGTCCGAGATACCGTGGGCCATGAGTGCGATCGAGCGGTCGTCGCAGCCCGCGAATACGGTCGGGGGATGACGCGGGATCTTGCGCTCGGGCGTTTCCACCCGGCGCCGGAGCCTCGCGACGGCGCGGGTGAAATCCGAGAAGGACATGGGATCGGGATTGTCGACCAGCTCTTTGACGTAGTTCGCGGGGAGGCCGAGGTTCAGGTTCTGGCCGCCCACGAGGATCGCCGTGGCGACGCCGATCACCTCGCCTTGCTCGTTGAAGAGCGGCCCGCCCGAGGACCCGGGAGCGATCGGGGCGGAGACCTGGAGCAGCACCATGCCGTCGATTTTCCGGACGGCGCTGAGCAGGCCGTTCGAGACGGTGTCCTCGAGCCCGAGCGGGTGGCCGATGGCGACGATCGGATCGCCGGGACGCAAGCTCTCGATGTCTCCGAGCGGGAGCGGGCGCAGCTCCTTGGCCTCGATGCGCAAGACGACGAGGTCGTGCGGAGGGCTGGCGTTCATCACCTCCACCACGGGGAAGGTCTTGTCGGTGGGCAGGTGCACGAGGACGCGCTCGCTGCCCGCGACGACGTGCAGGTTCGTGACGATCCAGCCGTCCTCGCGGACGACGAAGCCGGTGCCGAGACCGGTCGGCGTTCGGATCGACACGATGGAGGGCGTGGCGCGCGCGGCGATCTCCGCGGGGGTGAGCGGCCGCTTCGCGCCGGGCTCCTCCCCGGGCGCCGCGGCAGGTTGCGCAGACGAGGCGCAGCCGATGGCGCCAGCCACGCAAGCGACGATCAGGGCGACGACCCCGCTCTGCACGACGCTAGGAGTCTAGCGCACCGAGGGGCGGGGACGAGGCCAGGCCCGGGTTCTCGGCGATTCCGCGCTCCTTCGACGTGCCGGCGTGACGCGACGGAGAGGCGCCGGAATCACCGGAGAGCGAGATCAGGCGCCCGGCGTCGTCGGCTTCGTTCGCTTCGCGCACGCCGGCGGCGTCCCGCAGGCGGCGGTCGAAGAGATGGGTCGGGCGCACGTTGGCGAGCGCGGCGAACAGGCTCCGCCTCACGTCGGGATTTTCTGCCTCGAGGGAAGCGAGCAGGTTCTTCACGCGCTTTCGCTGCAGTTGCTCCTGCGAGCCGCAGAGGTCGCACGGGATGATCGGAAAGGCGCGCTCCGCCGCGAACTCCGCGAGGTCACGCTCCGCCGAGTAGACGAGCGGACGGATCACCACGTTGCGACCGTCGTCCGAGCGGAGCCGCGGCGGCATCGCCTTCAGCTGGCCCGAGAAGAACAGGTTCAAGAGCAGCGTTTCGATCACGTCGTCGCGGTGATGGCCGAGCGCGATCTTGGTCGCCCCGATCTCGGCCGCGAGCGTGTAGAGGATCCCGCGGCGCAGGCGCGAGCACAGCGAGCACGTCGTCTTCCCGGGCGGGACCTTCTCCTTCACGATCGAATACGTGTCCTCCTCGACGATCCGGTACTCGTAGCCTTCGCGCGTGAAGTATTCGGGCAGGAGGCGCTTCGGAAAGCCCGGATGCCCCTGATCGACGTTCACCGCGATCAGCGAGAATTCGAAGGGGGTGCGGCGCCGGAGCTCGCGCAGGAGATGGAGGAGCGCGTGCGAGTCCTTGCCGCCGCTCACCGCCACCATCACGCGATCGCCCGGCTCGATCAACTCGAAGTCCGCGCTCGCGCGGGCAATCTGGCCGAGCAGGCGGCGTTCCAGGCGATCCATCGGTCCGCGGTTCTGCCTCAGGGTCGTGGCCCCCGCAAGCTCGCCCCCGGCGGAGGCCGCTTCCGCCCCTCAGTGCCGGGAGTTCGCCGAGAGCAGCGCGATCCCGTTCTTACCGCCGACGAAAGGGAAGGTGCCGGAAGTCGGCGACTCTCCTTGTTCGATGGTGAAACGAAACAGCAGAGCGAGCACGTCGCGGACGCTGCGACGCTGCGTCTTCGCGAAGATGCGTGCCCAGTACGTGCGGACCGTGGAGGCCTTGCAGCCGAGCTGGCGCGCCGCTTCGTCGTTGTTCGCGGAGCGCACGGCGGCGAGAACCAGGCTGGTCTCCTGGCGGCTCAGGGCATAGGTGCGGGCGAAGGGCTCGACGCAGGAACCCTTCGACAGCGATCCTTCGAGCGTGTCGAGGACGGCCGACAAGAGTTCGGGCGCGACGGGCTTGGGCACGACGATGCGGCAGAGTCCGTAGAGCGCGAGCGCCCGCCGCGCGTCGAACCGGCTCGCCAGCGCGGCGACCACCGGCCGCGGCTCGGCGGCCGCGAGACGTTCGAGCAATTCGATGCCGTCCGCGTCCGGCAGATCGAGATCGACGAAAGCCAGGGAGCAGCCCGTGCTCCGCCACGCGGCGGAGTCGCTGAGCTCCCAGGCCTCCGCCAGAGTCTTCGCGTGAACGACGCGCGCTCGCGGTGCGATTTGCTGGTGCCAGGTCAGGAGAGTGGAGTCGGCGGCACCGACGCTGAGAATGCGCGGTAGGTCGAAGCGGGTGAGAAAGGCCATCGCCGGGGACCCATCGCAACAGTCGTGCCGAGCCGAACACCGGCGATCGCGCGGGCACGCTACCCCGCGGCCCCTGTCAAGTCGGGCAATTCGCGTCCTCGCCGGTCCGTACGCCGGACCGGTGTTTCATCGCCCTGATACACACCGTCCCGGCGGCGTATCGCGGGGGCGATTCAGGCTGCCGGAGGCCGGCCGCATCGACGTCCTGGGAATCCGGCGAGCCGGTGCTAAGAATCGGCTTGAAATGAGCTTCGCCCAGATCGCGCAGGCGCTCGTCATCGTCCTCGCCTTCGCCGGCGTCTACGGATTCGTCGGGACGGCGAAGGACGGCGAGACCCGCCGCGCCTGCACCGCGCTCTGTGCTCTGCGTCCGGACTACGCGGCCCGCAACCGGATGGCGCCGGACTTCGAGCTCCCCGGACTCGACGGGAAAAACGTGAAGCTCTCGGATTTCCGCGGCAGGACCGTGATGCTGCATTTCTGGACGAAGACCTGCCGCCCCTGCCTCGAGGAGCTGCCGGACATCGTCACGCTCGCCAAGGCGTTGCGCCCGCACCCGCAGATCGTGCTCGTCACGATCACGACGGACGAAAGCGCGGCCGACGCACGGGCGACGTTGCAGTCCGTCGTGGGTGACGCCAATCCTTTCATCGTCCTCGTCGATCCGGACGGCGACAAGGTCGTCGCCGGCAAGTACGGGACGAAGCTCTTTCCGGAGACGTGGTTCATCGATCCGAACGGCGTGATTCGGGCGCGCTTCGACGGTCCGCGGGACTGGAACGGAGCACTCACGCTGGACCTCGCTCATTCGCTCTCGGCGCCGATTCCCTGCGAGGTGACGTACTCCGCGGGCCGCGCCACGGGCGAGTTCGCGGGCCTGTGCGGCGAAGTGGCGCCGGGCAGCTGAGCCTCGACCGCGCACCGCCGGCCTTTTTCGGCCGTTGCGGTGCTCAGCTTCGCGACAGCCGCCGCTCGAGGTACTCGCGCAGATGCGGAACCAGCCGCAAGCCTAGAACCTCGTTCGGCGCCTTGAACCCCGCCCAGATCACCTCGCGGTGATCGATCCGGAAGTCGGGGCGCGAATCGACGTCGACCTCGAAGATGGCGACGTCGTCGCGGCGAAACTCGAACCCGTGCTCGGCGTGGTACGCGTCCCGCAAGCGAGCGGGATCGACGTAGACCGCGCATTCCTCCGCGAGCTCGCGGGCTCCGGCCTGCGCCGCCGTCTCTCCGCTCCGCGCATAGCCGCCGGGGAGGGTGTACTCCTTGCGGTAGGAATTCTTGACGACCAAGACCTCCCCCGCGCTCCAGACTGCGACGAGGGTCCCCTGGGTGCGCGGACGCCGGAACCTCCAGTAGCTCCGCAGCATGCGGTGAGCGACGATGAACGCGACCTGAAAGCCTTTGTCGACGAGCGTGGGGTGGGAAGACATGGTTTCAGTCCCCTTCGTATTCGCAGCGGGCGTCGCAGGTTTCGTGCACGATCACGCGCTCGAGCGCCGGGAGCGCGGGTTTGAGCTTCTGCCAGAGCCAGCGCGCGAGGTTTTCGCTCGTCGGGTTCTCGAGCCCGGGCACGTCGTTCAGGTAGTTGTGGTCGACCACGTCGTGGACCGGCTGCCAGAGTCGATCGACGTCCCCGTAGTCGATGAACCAGCCCGTCCTCTCGTCGACGGGCCCGCGCAGCGCCAGCTCCACTTTGAAGCTGTGCCCGTGCAGGCGGGCGCATTTGTGCCCCTCGGGCACGTTGGGCAGGCGATGCGCCGCCTCGAAACGGAGCTCCTTGATCAGCCGGACACGCATCCCCGAAGCTTAGGGCAAAGCCCGTCCGAGGACACTCCCCGCCCGCTTGCCTGGTCCCCGGGCCAGACGTAGGCTCGGCGCGCTCGGGAGGAATTCTTCGTATGAAATCGACGCTTGGGATCGGGCTCGGCGCTCTTGGCAAGAAGGTGGGAACGGCGACGCTGGTCGGGTTCCTCGGCGCGGCGCTCGCGAGCGGCTGCTCCGGCAAGTCGTCCGACGACGACGACTCGGGCGGCGAAAGCAGCGCCGGACGCAACGCGCCCGCGGGCTCGAGCGGCAACGCGGGGCGCGGCGGCTCCGGCGGCGGCGCAGGGTCCGATTGCGAGCCGCGCCCCTGCACGGCGAGCGTCTGCGGCGAGATGCAGGACGACGGCTGCGGAAACCTCGTGGAATGCTCGTGTCCCGACGGCTGCGTTCCAGCGACCTGCGAGGGCGCGGGGGCGGAATGCGGCGACCTCGACGACGGCTGCGGGGAGACGCTCGACTGCGGCGAGTGCGAGGGCGAGGAGACTTGTGGAGGCTCCGGCGTTCCGAACGTCTGCGGCTGCGAGCCCGCGACGTGCGAGAGCGAAGGGCGCCAGTGCGGCGAGCTCTCGGACGGATGCGGCGCTACGCTCGAGTGCGGCGAGTGCAAGGGCGGCTGCAGCTGCAACGACGACGGGATCTGCCTGGACGACGGCGGCAGCGTGGAATCGCCGCGACGCTACGGGCAGAAGGCGGAGAGCTCCGGCTTCACGGGCACCCTGGACCAGTACGACGAGCTCTACGTGGAGCCCTGCTTCAGCTCGGACGACTGCGTCGAGCCTTGCCTGGAGCGTGACGGCTCCGCAGCGATGTGCAGGGCGATGACGTGCGTGGAAGGCGGCGACGGGGACCATTGCCTGCCGCCCACCATCTGGCTACGGCTCGAGGCGCTGGCCGCCGAAGGCACGGACCCGATCTCGGACTGCGCCGAGCTCGTGGTGTGGCCCGATCCGTATCGCGACTTCCTGCGCGTCAGCGACTTCAAGTTCGAGATCCCCGAAGCAGCCGAGATCGAGGGGATCACGGTGACCGTGCGCCACGCCGGCGGAAGCCCGAACGAGGTCGTCGACGACGGGGTGCACCTCATCAAGGGCGGCGCGATGGGCAGCGCGGACCGCTCGAGCCCGACCCCCTGGGCCGGACCGGACCTCGCCAACGTCGACTACGGCGGCCCGACCGACCTCTGGAACGAGACCTGGACGCCGGCGGACATCAACGCTCCCGATTTCGGCGTCGCGCTGTCCGCAGCGTACACGCTCGGTGCCGGCAACAATCGCGCGTACGTCGACATCGT
>DASXWF010001596.1:0-4887 GCA_036503835.1 Polyangiaceae bacterium
CGCTGAGAGCTCGTGGAAAATGCTACAAAAATCGTTCGAGAGACGAGGCGCTGTTCGAGAGACGAGGCCCTAGTGGATTTCACGCATTCCGACCAACACAAGCTCCTGCGCTCCAGCGTCCGCGAATTCTGCGAGCGCGAGGTGCGGCCGCACGCGCGCTCCTGGGACGAGGCGGAGCGTTTCCCGCTCGAGATCGTGCCGCGGCTCGCCGAGCTCGGGCTGCTCGGGATCCGTGTGCCCGAGGTCTACGGCGGCTCCGGGATGGACGTCACCGCGTACGCGATCTGCGTCGAAGAGTGCGCGCGCGTCGACGGCTCGCTCGCGCTGACCGTGGCGAGTCACAACGGGCTCGGTACCGGGCACCTGCTCGCCGCGGGCAGCGAGGAGCAAAAGCGGCGCTACCTGCCGCGCGCGGCCTCGGGCGATGCGCTCGCCGCCTGGGCGCTGACCGAGCCTGGGTCGGGTTCGGACGCGGCGGCGCTCCGCACGACGGCGCGCCGCGACGGCGGTGATTGGATCCTCGACGGCACCAAGATGTTCATCACGCAGGGATCGGTGGGCGGGTTCTGCGTGGTGCCCGCGCGCACCAATCCCGACGTCGAACCGCAGCGCGGCATCACCGCCTTCATCGTCGATACCGATTCGCCTGGCTACAGCGCGAGCAAGAAGCTCAAGAAATACGGCTGCCGCGCCAGCGACACCGTGGAGATCACGCTCGAGGGCGTACGCGTCGCGGACGGCCAGCGGCTCGGCGAGGTCGATCAGGGGTTTCGCGACACCATGCGCATCCTCGACACGGGGCGCATCTCGATCGCCGCGATGGCGCTCGGGCTCGGGCGGGGAGCGCTCGAGATGGCCCTCGCGTACGCGAAGGACCGCGCCGCGTTCGGGCGGCCGATCGCGGAGTTCCAGTCGCTCCAGTTCATGCTCGCCGACGCGAAGACCGCGCTCGACGCGGCGGAGTTGCTCGTCTACCGCGCGGCCTGGCTCGCCGATCAAGGCGAGCGCTACACGCAGGAAGCGTCGATGGCGAAGCTCTTCGCGAGCGAGGTCGCGACGCGCGTGTGCAACGACGCGCTCCAGATCCACGGCGGCTACGGCTACACGCGCGAGTTCGACATCGAGCGGCACCTGCGTGACGTGAAGCTCTGCGAGATCGGGGAAGGCACGAGCCAGGTGCAGCGCATGGTGATCGCGAAGCACCTCCTGCGAGCGTGAGCGCTCGCTTCCGGCGCGGACTCACTCGGTGCGCTGGATCACGTGGAACCCGAACTCCGTCTCGACGACGTCGGAGATCGCGTTCACCTCGAGCGCGAACGCGGCGTCGGCGAAGGGCTTGACCATGCTCTGCCGGTCGAAGCGTCCGAGGTCGCCGCCGCGATCGGCCGCGCCCGGCTCGTCCGAGAACTCGCGCACCAACCCGGCGAAATCCTCCCCGGCCTTGGCGCGCCCGAGCGCCTCGGTGGCCCGGGCGAACGCCTCGTCGCGCGAGCGCTTGAGCGACTTGGGCGCGCGCTTCGAGCCCGCGTATTGCACGAGCAGGTGACGCGCGCGGATCTTGTCCTCGTTCTGCACCGGCGCCTCGGCGAACGAATCGCCGAAGCCCTCCGAGTTCGCGGGCGCCGCCGAGCCGCCGGGCAAGGGCGGGGGAGCGGCCACGCGCGGTGGCTCGCCCGGACCTTCGAAGGTGGTGACGACGCAGCCCGCGGCGGTGGCGCTGCAGAAGAGCAGCGCCCAGCCGCGGGCGTGCAGGCGAGGCCGGCTGGGCACGCTCACTCGGTGCGCTTGATCACGTGGAAGCCGAACTTGGTCTCCACGATGTCCGAGATCTGCCCGACCTTCATCGCGAAGGCCGCGTCCGAGAACTCCTTGACCATCGCGCGGCGCGAGAACTTGCCGAGCTTGCCACCGCGCGCGGCGGCGCCCGGCTCGTCGGAAAACTCCGCGACGAGCTTCTCGAAGGTCTCGCCCTTCTTCGCGCGCGCGAGCGCCTGCTGCGCCCGCTGCTTGGCTTCTTCCTTCGTGCGCGTGACGCTCGGCTGCGCGCGCATCGCGCCCTGGAACGAGACCAGGAGGTGGGAGGCGGCGACCTTCTCCTCGTCGGCCGCGTCCCCCATCGCTCCGGGGGCACCGGGGCGCTTGGCACGGGCGCTGGCGCTTCCCGCGGGCTTCGTCGTCTTGGCAGCCGCGGTCGCGGGGGTCTCCGGGCTCGCCTCGCTCTTCTTCAGGTTGAAGTCGAGCGGAATGACCCCGAGTCCACCGAGGAAACCGAACAGAAGCAGGGCGCCGAGGGTCGCCCAGGGCGCCCAGTCGGGAAGCCAGTCGTCGGAAGCGGGCGCGCCCGAACCCTTGGACCTGTGTGGCGGTTGGCCGTGGCTCTTCGAGCCGCCCTGCGCCTTCCCGCGCGCCTTCGACGACTGGGCTTTTCGACGATCGTCGTCATCCTCGTCGTCGTCATCCTCGTCGTCGTCGTCCTCGTCGTCGTCACGACTGCGATCGTCGTCCTCGTCGTCGTCCTCGTCGTCGTCCTCGTCGTCGCGCGCGCTCGCCTTCTTCGACGCAGCGGGTTTGGACTTCGACGCCGCGCTGGAATCGCTCTTGGTCTTGGCGCTCGCCGCTTTCTCGGACGGTTTCGAGGAGCCCTCGGCGCTCGATCCCCAATCTTCGTCGACCTCTTCGGTCGGAGGCGGCAGGGATGATACGGGCTTCTTCTCGTCGTCAGCCATGGTCAGGCTCCTCGGGGCGGGGCGATCTCCGCCCAACCACCAGTGATCACCGGTTCGGGCTTCTCGCCCGCAAACGCTTCGAGCAAAATGCGCCCGCTGTCTAGCACGTAGCCGGTCGTGGTGAGCGTCTCGCCCGGCCAGACCGGCCGCCTGAACTGCGCGCCCAAGGCGAGCAGGCGTCGCTCGTCCCCGTCGCACGCGGCTCGAAGCAGGGCGCGCCCCACGAGGCCGTAGCTGCAGAGGCCATGCAGAATCGGTCCGGCTTCGAAGCCGGCCGCCCTCGCGAATTCGGGATCCGCGTGGAGCGGATTCAGATCTCCCGAGAGTCGGTACAAGAGCGCCTGCTCGGGAGATGTCGGCGTCGTCACGCGAAAATCAGGGTCCCGATCGGGAATCTTCGGCAGGTCCGACTTGGGCGGGCGGTCGCCTCCGAACCCTCCGGCGTCGCGGACCAGCAAGGACCACTCCGTCTCGAAGCAGAGCTCGCCGTTCAGCGTCGTGCGCGTCGCCAGCACGACCTGGGCGAGCTTCTTCATGTCGTAGATGCCCTTCACGACGCCGACGCTTTCGAGGCGCGCCGCCGGAGGCAAAGGGCGATGCAGTCGGATGGTCTGGAAGCCGTGGACGAGGCGCGTCATATCGCAGCGCGTCTTCTCGAACAGGGCGGCGACGGGCGCGTAGGCCGGAACGACGGCAAACGTCGGCAGGACGCGCGGTCCGCGGCCCTCGTAGAGAAAGTCGAGCTCGTCGCGCGTCGCTCCTACGCCGAGCGCGTAGAGCACGACCGTCTTCCAATCGTATTCGAAGAAGAACGGCTCGGTCACATGGCCGAGTGTGGACAGATCGAGGCTCATTCCGGTCCCGTGGGGGGGAATCGTTACCGCGCGTCCCGGCGGGGCGTCAACCGAAGGGGAGGAGTCTTCCCGGCGCCGGGGATCGGGACGATGCTCGGCCCCAGGAACCCCGGATGGCGGGCATGCAGGAACTCGTCGGCGCCCTGAGCGAGCTCTGGGGCGCGGATTTTCGTGCCTGGGCCCTCGCCTGGGCCCGCGTCCTGCCAGTCCTGATCCTGGTGCCGGCCTTCGGACTGAGCGCCGTCGCGCTCCCGATTCGAGCGCTGCTCGGTGCGACGCTCGCCGTCTCGATCGCTCCGGGGCTCTCGCACGTCGCAGCTGACGGCGCTCCGCTCTGGGTGGCCTTCGGACGCGAGGTGCTGGTCGGCCTGCCGATCGCGCTCGCGACCTCGTCGTTGCTGTGGGCGGCGGTGATGGCCGGCGGTCTCGCGGATCACTTGCGCGGAGGTCACGAGAGCAGCGAGCTGCCGGTCTTCGAAGAGGCGTTGCCGCCGCTCTCCACGCTGTTCGGCTTGCTCGCCGCCGTCGCGTTCCTCGAGACGGGGGGTGCGGAACGGCTGGTGCTCGCGCTCTCGGAGCCGAGCTCGAGCGTCACGTTCGCCGCGGCCGCCGAGAAGCTCGCGCGCGCGGTGAGCCTGGCCGTGGCGATCGCGGCGCCGCTGCTGGCGGGTTCGGTGCTGATCGAGCTCGCGGGAGCGCTCGTGGCGAGGGCTGCCGCGCCGGCGTACGTGGCGCCGCTCCTGGCTCCGCTGCGCTCGCTGGCGCTGCTGTTTCTCTGTTGGCTGGCGCTCGATCGGCTGGTCGAGCTCGTGGCGATCCTCGCGGCCTCCGCGTGAGCGCCGGCTCAGAGCGGCAAGCGGTAGGCGACGCCGAAGCTCAGTGAAGAGGCCGTGTTGCGACCGGTGAGCGAGGCTTCGCTTCCGAGGGGATCGGTCTCCGGCACTCGCGGGAGAAACCACTGCGTGAGGCGCAGGCTGCCGATGAGCGACCAATGTTCGGCGAGCTCGTAGGCCATGCCGATCGCGAGCCCGAGGGACGCGCCCTCGCTCGCGATGGTCACGCCGCGCGTCCCGAGCAGCGCGCGGTTGTCGTTTTCGTCGGGCACCTGGAATTGGTCGCTCACGACGACCAGGCCGCCGACGGCGCCGACCCAGGCCTCGAAGCTGCGACCGACGTACGGGTAGTAGCGAATTACGCCTTCGAGGGTGAAATAGCTGCGGGTGTGATCGCGCTGGGGCCCTTCGGGGTCCTGACGCGGGCTCGCGGTCGGGATGAGGCCCACGAGCACGCCCGCCCCGAAGGCGAAA
>DASXWF010001597.1:0-2027 GCA_036503835.1 Polyangiaceae bacterium
TCGGCTCGAGCCGTCTCTGCGCCGCGCCACCCTCGTGCTCCGGGAGCCGGGCGCCGAGGCGGTCGAACGCAGCGTGGAGGGCGATTCGTGCGCGGAACTCGCGTCGGGTCTGGCGATGATCGCGGCGCTCGCTTTCGGTGCCGCCGAGGAGCCGGCCGAGACGAAGCCCGACGAAGCACCGCGAACCGAGGAACCCAGATCCCAAGCTCCGGCGAACCCGGCACCGTCGCCGAAGGCACCCGAGCGTCCGCCCGCCGCGACGACGGGCGTTCGAGCGACCGGTAAGGCGAACGCGCGCCCGTCGCGCCTCGTATCGCTCGGCCTGGAAGTCGGAGCGGGGGGCTGGCTGAACACGTGGTCCGCGCCCGGCCTCGGTCTCGGCGCGGACCTATTCGTAAGGCTCGGACCGCAAGCGCGGGGAAGCTGGTCGTTGCGCGTGGCGGGTCTCTACGGATTCGGTTCGTCGTCGGTCGGGGACCGTCTCGCCGAATTCCGTTTGCTCGGAGGGCGCGTGGAAGGATGTCCGCTCGTCGACGGCTTCACAGCGTGGTTTTCGGGGGAAGGCTGCGTCGCACTCGATCTCGGTGCGCTCGGCGGCCGCGGTGACGACAGCTCGGCTCTGCTCGCAGGAAGCTCCGACACGATGTTTTGGGCCGCGACCGTCGTCGCCGGGCGCGTGCGCGCGCGCTTGGGCGAACGCGTATTTCTCGAGGGACAGGGCGAGCTCGGCTTCCCGCTGGTGCGTCACGAGTTCGTGTTCGAAGCCCCGAGAGAGCTGATTTTTCGGGTCCCGGCCGCCGGGGTCGCCGCGCGCGTCGGCCTCGGCGTGCAATTTCTGTGATCCCGGTCAGCTTCTCGCCGGATACATTGAGAATCGGTGGATGCGCGTGATGCAAGAACCTGCGCTTCGCCTCGCGCGACCGGTCGACGCCGACACGGACGCGGTGCAGGCGCTGGCCGAAGCGCATTTCGAGGAAGTCTGGCGTCTCTTGCGGCGTCTGGGGCTCCCGGAGGCGGACGCCGATGACGCGGCGCAACACGTCTTCACCGTGGCGTGCCGGCGCTTCGCCAGCATCGACGTAGGTAGGGAGCGCGCGTTTCTCTATGGCTGCGCGTTGCGGGCCGCCGCGAAATGGCGGGATTCTCAGCACCAGCGCGTGCAGCCGACCCTCACGGGCGACCTGGAGTCCGTGGAGACCACCGACCCGGACGTTCCCGGTGTCGACGAGCTGGTGGACCGCCACAAGGCGCGGATCCTGTTGGACAAGCTGCTCGACGGCATGCCGGGCGAGCTTCGCACCGTCTTCGTGCTGTTCGAGTTCGAGGAGCTCACTTCACACGAAATCGCCGCGCTGCTCGGCATCCCGCGCGGCACCGCGGCCTCGCGGCTGCGTCGCGCGCGGGAGGAATTCGCGAAACGTCTGGGTCGCGTGGAGAAGCGGCTCGGGATCGGAGGAACCGCGCGATGGTGACGGATCCGGAACGCTTGCTGAAAAAACCTTCGAGCCCGGTCGCAGAGCTGTTGATGCGCGCCGGCAAGGAAGAGAAACCGTCGGTCGCGGTGCTGCGGCGCAGCGCGCGGGCTGCTGTCGCAGCGGCGGCGCTCGGCGCGGCGACGGCGAGTACGAGCGCCGCCGCGACCGCGGGAGGCTCGGCATCCGCCGGCATCGGTCTCGCTGTGCTGGCGAAATGGCTCGGCATCGGCGCGCTGGCCGGCGTCATCGCGTCGCCCGTGGTGCACACGCTGGTTTCGGCGCCAGCCGCCCAACCGGCCGCGCCGCTCCGCGTGCTCGCGACCGATGCGCCTCCTCCTCCGCGAACCCAGCCGGAAAGCATGGGAAATCGCGGGACGCCCGTGGCCGTGCATGCCTTGGAGCCACAGCCGCAAGCCGTGCGAGACGTGCAACGCGTCGTGCCGCAGGCTGCGGCTTCGGGAAGCTCCGACGTGGTTTCGGGCACGGACAACGCCCTCCTCGCTGCCGAGGTCGAGCTCGTCGAACGGGGCCGAGCGGCGCTTCAGCGCGGTG
>DASXWF010001598.1:0-3150 GCA_036503835.1 Polyangiaceae bacterium
CCTCACGGACCAGCGCCTGGCCGTCCTGCGCCGCGCCGACGCGATCGTCGACGAAGAAATCCGCGCTGCCGGCCTCTACGACTCCGTCTGGCAATCCTTCGCGGTGCTGCTTCCCGTGAAGAGCGTCGGCGTCATGGGCGACGATCGCACCTACGAATAAACCTGCGTCGTGCGCGCCGTGAGCTCGAGCGACGGCATGACCGCCGACTGGTCGCGCCTCCCCCACGAAGTCCTCGCGCGCATCTCCAGCCGCATCATCAACGAAGTCAAAGGCATCAACCGCGTCGCCTACGACATCAGCTCCAAACCGCCCGCGACCATCGAGTGGGAGTGACCGCGAGTCAGGCGCGTATGAATCAGCTCAGCACCACCTATTCAGGTCGCCGTCTGCGGGGCTCGGGGCCCCGCAGACCCACACAAAACAAGCTTCAGAACTCGTTCACCGGCGGGAAGCAGACAGGGCGCCACAGCCGCCGGCGGAGCAAGTCTTGAAGCCAGCCGTGACGTCGCAGGCGCTGAAAGATCCTGAAACTCAGGATGAGGCTGTTCAAGATCTGGTGGTGGGCACGGCAAAGCCACGGATCATGACCCGCGTCACGGCGTTTCTCGGGGTGGGCGGCGCACTCGCGCTCCTCGCCGCGATCGTGATCACGCTGATCACGGGCTGCGGTCCCGCGCCCGTTCCCGCCGTGACCCTGAAGCTCGTCCGCTCCCCGGAAACGCCGCGCGACGCCTCCGTCATCATCGACGAAGAGTACATCGGACCGCTCGGCATCGTCGCGGCGCGCGGCGTGCGCATTCCGCTCGGCGAGCACCGCATCAGCGTCGAAAAGACGGGTTACTTCCCGTACGACAAGCTGGTCGTATCGGATCGCGACGACGTGAAGCTCGACGTGAAGCTCGAGCGCGTTCCGGACTGACGGCGCGCGCACGGCGCGTCACCACCCGAGCTTCAGCATCACCCCGAGCGCCGCCAGCAGCGCGGCGCCGATCGAGAGCGTCAGCGCGACGCCCGACACGAAGTACGGATACAGGAGCAGCACGATCCCCGTGACAATCTGCGGCGGACGTCCCACGCGCTTGCCGTAGACCAGCAGCACGAAGCCGATCCCCGAGACCAGGAATCCGGCGAACAGCGAGTTGACGTCGAGCTCCATGGGCGAAGGGACTCTGCGCTCATTTCCGCGCAACCGGGCGCGCCCGGCGGCCGATTGTAGCGGCGGATGTGGAAGGTATACTCGAATGGTCATGACGACGCCCGGCACACGAACGGACAGCTTCGAGTACGTGCGACCTCCGATGCCGCTGTACTTCCCGGAGTCGGAGCTCGTGCCCGAGTCGAAGCGCCACCTCGAACAGCGCACGGCGCTCTACCAGATCCTGAAGCTGGCATTCGGCGAGCGCGCCGCCGTCGGCTCCGAGCAGTTCGTGTATTGGGATCCGACCGATCCGCGGCAGTGCCTC
Organism: Polyangiaceae bacterium; assembly: GCA_036503835.1. Lineage (GTDB taxonomy): Bacteria > Myxococcota_A > Polyangia > Polyangiales > Polyangiaceae > PMG-095. The sequence continues at coordinate 1,465 of DASXWF010001598.1, forward strand.
GCGCCCGACGTCTTCGTCCGGCTCGACAGCCACAACGACGTCTTTCGTATCTGGAAGGCCTGGGAGCGCGGCGCGCCCGACGTCGCCGTCGAAATCCTCAGCAGGAGCGACGAGCCCGACCCCGACTGGGAGGAGAAACTGGAACGGTACCGGCGGCTCGGCGTTCAGGAGCTCGTGTGTTTCGACCCGCGAGCCGGGCGGTCGTCGCTTCGTGTCTGGGCGGCCCATGACGGCGATCTCGTCGAACGCGTCGTGAGGGATTCCGCAGCGGAGAGCCGCTGCCTGCCGGGCACATGGCTCGTCGTCGGCGACCCGGCGCTCGGCGACGTGCTCCGCCTGGCTCGTGGTCCCGAAGCAAGCGAGCTATTTCCCACGCCGGAGGAGCGCGAGGCCCAGCGCGCCGAGACCGAGCGCCGGCGCGCCGAGACCGAGCGCCGGCGCGCCGAAGCCGAGCGCCAGCGCGCCGAAGCCGAGCGCCAGCGCGCCGATCAGGAGCATCGTCAGCGTACGCTCGCGGAAGCGCGGATTCGCGAGCTCGAGGCCGAGCTTCGTCGTCGCGATTCCGAGTGATCACGACCCACGCGAGAAACGGCTGCCTCCATGCCTCGAAACTCCGCGCCCGTCCCCGTACTCGCCGATCGCATCGACGCATTTTGGGAGCATTCGGGGGGAGCGCGAGAACACCGCATTCTTCCGGACGGGTGCATGGACTTCGTGTTCGACCTCGAGCACGGCGGCGCCTGGCTCGTGGGAGCGATGAGCGCCGCCGAGATCGTACAGGCGCGCCCCGGAACGCTCTTCGGTGTGCGCTTCTTGCCGGGAGCGGCGGCGGCCTACGTCAGCGAAGCTGCGAATGCTTTCGTCGACGAGCGAATCGACCTTGCGGACGTGACCGCCCGAGCGGCTTCGAATCTCGCCGAACGGGTCGCGACCGCCCCGCATCGACGCGCGCGGGAAGGCGTGATCATCCAGTTCTTGCTCGATGCGGCGTCCCGCTTACGGGCACCCGACGTGCGCGTTCGGCGTGCGGCGTCGCTCATCGCGCGCGCCCGCGGTGACATTGCGATGCGCGAAGTCGCCGCCGCCGCGAACGTCGGCGAACGCCAACTCGAGCGCCTGTTCCACTCTCACGTGGGCATCGCGCCGAAACACTACGCGCGCATCGCGCGCCTCGAGCACGCCTGCCGCCTGCTCGCCGAATCGCCCCGGCCTCAAGCCGAGCTCGCCGCCCACGCCGGCTACGCCGACGAATCGCACCTCCTGCGCGACTTTCGCGACCTCGCCGGCGCCACCCCCGCGGCCATCCGGGCCGAACGCCATGTCGGATTCGTCCAAGCCGCAACCGTCGCGCTCCCCTAAGTTTCGGGGCATGAAACTCCAAAAACTCACCACCCTGCTCGTCGTCGACGAGATCGAAGCCTGCCTGCCCGCGTGGTCCGCGCTCGGCTACGAAATCACCGTCCGCGTCCCCGACGAGGGCCCGCTCGGCTTCGTCATCCTGAAGTCCAAGCTCGGTGAGCTCATGCTCCAGACCAAAGCCAGCCTGAAGGACGACCTCCCGATGGTTCTGGCACGCCGGCCGAGCAGCCTGCTCTATGCCGACGTCGACTCCATCACGGACGCCGAGAAGGCACTCCGTGGCGCCGAGGTCCTCATTGCGCGACGGAAGACGTTTTACGGCGCGAC
>DASXWF010001599.1:0-2385 GCA_036503835.1 Polyangiaceae bacterium
ACGGCTTGCCCCGCGCAATGCATCCACATCGAAGCCGGCGAGTACCCCGAAGGGGACAAGCGCCGCGGCTACGAGCGTTTCCCGAAGCGCTTCGTGATCGACGAGCTCCGCTGCGTCTTCTGCGGCTTCTGCGTCGAAGCCTGCCCCTGCGACGCCATCCGCATGGACACCGGCATCCACGCCGCTCCCTACGACTCGCGCGAGCAATTCATCTTCGAAAAAGACCTCTTGATGAGCTTCCCCGGCCGCGACGGCTCCTTCGACAGCGCGAACCCGCGTCACGAGCCCGGCGACGCGAGCCACCCGGGCGTGACGCGCGAAAAGGGTCACTGACCCGCGCGCCAGGGCCGCGCCTTACCCGGCTCAGCCGTTGTTCACTGAAAACGCCCCGAGAGGCTGACGCCGCTCGGCGAGAGCGCGAGCGCGGCGCTCGTCGAGCCGGGCTCGCTGCGGAGGAGCAGGTAGATCCCGCTGCCGACGCCGACCGCGCCGATCGCGAATCCCACGTACGATAGAGTGCGCTCGAGGCGGTAGGTGTCGAGGTCGTCCCGGTACTCCTCGGGACACCCGGGATTGCAGGCGGCGTCCAGATCGCTCTTGTGGCCGAGCGCCAGCACGCCGAGGACCGTCGCGGCGCCCGTGAAGGCGACGCCCGTGCCCAGCGTGATCCAGGCGGCGGTGCGCGGTTTTGGGGTAGCGTCGTCGCGAACCGGCGCAGGCTCCGGCGTGCGCCGGTAGCTCGCGTTCGGGACGTGCACCACCGGCTCGAGGCTGAACACGACCTCCTCGCGCGCGCCGGGAACCAGCGTGATCGCGCGGCCCGCGGTCGTTCCCGCGGCGGTCTTGACCTCGATGTTGTGCGGGCCGGCATCGAGCAGCTGCTCCGTCGCCACCGCCTCCGGCGCGAGCGTACGGCCGTCGATCGCGACCACCGCGTCCTCCGACTGCGCGCCGACGAGCTTGATGCGCAGTGTCGGAATGCTGGGTCGCAAGGCCTCGAGCTCGCTCTTCGCTTCCGCCGCGGCGCTGCGGAAGGCGGCGTTGTCCGCAACGGCGGGATCGGTGCGCTGGGCCGCGAGGTAGCGCTCGGCCGCGGCCCCGAGCCTCCCGAGCTCGACCAGCGTACGAGCCTGCATCAGCGCGATCGTCGGCGCTTCCACGATCGCGGCGGCGCGATCGAAGAGCGTGAGCGCGCGCTGGAAGTTGCCGGCCTCGAAGGCGGCCGAGGCTTCGGCGACGAGCGCGCGGGCTTCGGTGCGCTGCTCCTGCGTGATCTCGCGGGCGCTCGCGTTGCGTTCGCCCGCAATCGACGCGGCGAACAGCAAGGCCAGCGTGAATGCAGCTCGGCGGGCGGCGGGCAGTGGGAGTTGGAAGGCAGGAATCACGAAAGGGTCACTCGGCGGACGGCGGTGAAGCGACGAACGCTACGATTTTCGAGACTGCTGGAAGAGTATCTCGGAATCGAGCGGCCTTCCGCCTCGTTTCCGAGATACTCGAGAGAAAGCGGCTTTTCGACGCGCCGAGTCAGGAACGCGTAGGCAGGTGTGGGACCCGCTCCGCCTTCGTCGAAAGCTATTCGCGTGTTCGGAGCTCTTCGAAGTGAACCGCGGCGTTCATCAGGACTTCGCAGTCGCAGTATCCGCCGTGGCCTTCGAGCCATTCGACGATCGGCTCGGCGGGCAGGTAGTTCGCGGCGATCCAGGCGCGCGTGTGCTTCAGCGTGTTGTCGCACTCGGCGCCCTCGAGTGCCGCGGCGACGGACGCGAAGAGCTCGTCGAGGTTCTCTTCGGGGAGCGGAAAGCGGGCTCGCGCTGCGGTGAGCTGCCGCTCCTTCCAGCGCTTTTTGAGCGAACGCGATTCCTTGTCCACGGCTGCGGGGACTATTTTGGAGAATCCGGCCGCGCGCAACAGTCGAGGTCGACCGGGCGGAAATCCCTGGTCGCGCGCCCGGCGACCCGCTGCCCCGCGGGCGTCCAGCCACAGTGGACCGGACGACGGCCGGTGATATACGGTGCCACTCGATATGACTGACTACGAGCCCGTCATCGGCTTGGAGGTGCACGCGCAACTGCTGACGAAGAGCAAGCTCTTCTGCGGCTGCTCGACGAACTTCGGCGCGCCCCCGAACACGAACGTGTGTTCGGTGTGCCTCGGGCTGCCGGGTTCGCTGCCGGTGTTGAATCAGGCGGCGGTCGCGATGGCCGTGCGCACCGCGCTCGCGCTCGACTGTTCCATCGAGGAGAAGAGCATCTTCGCCCGCAAGAACTACTTCTACCCGGATCTGCCGAAGGGCTACCAGATCAGCCAGTACGAGGAGCCCTTCTCGACCAAGGGGCACCTCGACATCGAGGTCGACGGCGCGAAGAAGCGCGTCGGCATCACGCG
>DASXWF010001600.1:0-4772 GCA_036503835.1 Polyangiaceae bacterium
CTCGCGCCGGTATTCGCAGGTCACGCCACGCGACACATCGAGCGCGCCGCCGCGATCCAGGTTCGGCAGACTCACGGCAAACTCGACCACCTCGAGCCCGCGCTGGATGCCGCCGAGCGCCTCGCCGCGCGTCTTCCCGGACTCGGCGGACACGAGCTCCGCGAGCTCTTCTGCGTTCCGCGTCACGATCTCGGAGAAGCGTTGCAACGGCCGGACCCGCTCCTTGAGCGGAGTCGCTGCCCAGGCCGGCCAGGCCGAAGCCGCCGCGCCGACCACGGAGTCCACGTCCTCGGGGCCGGAGTCGGGCACGCTCCCGATGACCTCGCCCGTGGAGGGGCTCCGGATCGCGATTTCACGGCCGGAGCGAGCTTCGGTCCACACCCCACCGGCCAGGTTTTTCCCGGAACGGACCGCGGGATCGAGTGTTTCTAACAGGGCGCCATTGTCGGCGCTCTTCGTCGACGATGGCAACAAGCCTGGGTGCGCCCGCACAAATCTGTGCATTTGTTCAGGAAAGTGTCCAGGCCGCCCGTCGCGCGTTTCGCGGCCTCCTCCGGTATCGGGTGCGGCCCGGCGAGGCTAAGGTCCTCCCGCCCGCATGTTCCGCAAGGTGTTCGTAGCGAACCGCGGCGAGATCGCCGTCCGCATCACCCGCACCCTGCGCGAGCTCGGCGTAACGGCGGTGGCCGCGTACACGGAGGTCGATCGGGGCTCGCTTCACGTGCGCTCGGCGGACGAGGTGGTCTCGCTCGGGCACAATCCACGCGCGTACCTCGACGCGGAGCTGCTCGTGGACGCCGCGCGCCGGTCGGGCTGCGAGGCCCTGCACCCGGGCTACGGCTTTCTCTCCGAGAACGCGGAGTTCGCCGAGCTGTGCGAGGCGCGGGGGCTCACCTTCGTCGGCCCGCCCGCTTCCGCGATCCGCAGCATGGGCTCGAAGGAACGCGCTCGCGCCGTCATGACGAAAGCCGGCGTGCCCGTCGTCCCGGGCGGCCCCGCCGGCAGCCTGGAGGAGGCCCGCGCGACGGCCGATCGCATCGGCTACCCGGTGATGGTGAAGGCGACCGACGGCGGCGGCGGCAAGGGCATGCGCCTCGTCACGAGCCCGAATGACCTCGAAAGCGCGCTCGAACGCACGCGCAGCGAGGCCGAGAAAGCCTTCGGCAGCGGGGACGTGTACCTCGAGAAAGCCCTGATCGAGCCGCGCCACGTGGAAGTGCAGGTGCTCGGCGATCGCGAGGGCAACGTCGTGCACCTCTTCGAGCGCGATTGCTCACTGCAGCGCCGCCACCAAAAAATCATCGAAGAGACGCCGTGCCCGGCGCTGGACGAGGCGACCCGCGCCGCGCTCTGCGACGTGGCGCTGCGCGGCGCGCGCGCGCTCGGCTACCACTCGGCGGGCACCTTCGAGTTCCTGCTCGATCGCTCCGGATCCTTCTACTTCCTCGAAATGAACACGCGCCTGCAGGTGGAGCACCCGATCACCGAGCTCGTGACCGGCATCGATCTGGTCCGCGAGATGCTGCGGGTCGCGGCGGGAGAGCCGCTTCCTCCCGAAACGTGGCAGGCCCGCGGCGCCGCGATCGAAGCGCGCGTCTGCGCAGAGGATCCGGCGCGAGGCTTCGCGCCCAGCCCGGGCACGATCCTTCACTACCTCGCACCGAGCGGCCCTTTCGTGCGCGAGGACGGCGGCATCTTCGCCGGCGCGGAGGTGAGCCCGCACTACGATCCACTGCTCACGAAGATTTCGGTCTGGGCGCCCGATCGAGCGAGCGCGCTCCGGCGGCTGCACCGCGCCCTCGGCGAGTGCGTGATCACCGGGATCGCGACGAACCTCGCGCTGCTCGAACGCCTGCTCGAGGATCCGGACGTTCAGCGCGGCGAGTACGACACCGGCTTCGTCGAACGAAAGCGTGCCGCGCTCACCGCTGATGAAGAGACGGCGGACGCTGCAGCGTTCGCCGCCGCCGCGGCGCTCGCCGCCGAAGAGCGCAGGCAGGAACGCACCGCCGAGCCGAACGAAGCCGGCGGACTCTCTCCCTGGGTCGCAGCCGATCGCGCCGAGCGCTTCGGACGCTAGAGACTTGACGCCCGCCCGCGACGAGAGTCAGCTCTCGTCAGGGACAATGACGTACGGGAATACGGCATCGGGATTCGAGGTGATCGAGGATTTCGGCGAGCTCTTCGGTGAAGCAGCGCAGGACGGCGGGCTCGAAAGCGCCGAAGCCGACTGGGAGGGGCTGCTCGGATCCCGCCGGCGTCGGCGCCGGATTCGGCAGCGGCTGGACGGCGCCACCGAAGCAGCGGAAACGTTCACGACCAGCGGCACCGCCGCCATTTCCACGCTCGAGCTGCGAAGCGCGGTCGCGGCCTCCACCGAGACCGAATTCCGGCGCTGGAACACCGCCGCCCACATCCTCGAGGAGGGCCACGACTGGGGCAAACACATTCTGAAAGACGACTACTGGCCCGCAGCCGGCATCGCCAACGCGACCACTCACTTCGGCGGGACCTGGTGGAGCGCTCAGGCCTGGAGCGCCGCGTTCGTCATGTTCTGTGTCGCGAGGGCACGCACCCAGCTCGTGCTCCCGAACGCGCTGCTCGGACACCCGACCGCGAGCAACAACACGGCTCATTCCGCGTACGTCTGGCAGGCCCATCGCGACCGCAACAATCGCGTCCGCCAACGCTACTGGGCTTTCCTGCCAGCCCAGCAACCGCTCGAGGTCGGCGACATCGTCGTCAGGGCACGCGGCACGACCACACCCCAGTCAGCGCGTACCGCCATGGAAGCCGCAACCTACGACAGCTACACCTCGCACGGCGACATCGTGACGCGCATCACGGGCAACGACGTGCGCGTGGTGGGTGGCAACGTCACCCTGCCCGGTGCCGTCGGAGCCGATCCGCCGGGCCTCACGGTCGGCGCGCGGGGCCTTCGCATCGACGCTCACGGCTTCCTCGACACGGCGCACGCAAGCGCAAACAACGTTTTCGTGATCCTGAAGCCGATGGGGATCTCGTTCCGCGGCAGCCTGCGCGGGATGGTCCTTTAACCTTCAGCCTTCGCGGTGCCGCGAAGGCTCACTTGCGGCAGGGGTTCTTCGACGGCTGCGGGCTCTTGGGCGTTCCGTGATAGCGGAGCGCCGGCACCGGACCGTTGTCTCGCACGAGCTTCGACAGCGTCCGGTCGAGGTAGACCTCGGCCGTCCTCCGCCAGCGATTGCTCGTCTCCCCGATGCCTTTCACGAGGCACCAGCCGGCGACCACCTGAAAAATCTGCGAGTAGTCCTCGTGATCCCAGGGGTGGCAGCCGCCGCGGTACTGCCACATTTTCGCGACGGGCTTGCCGCCGACGTGCGTGAGCTTCTGGTGAAACCCGTGGTTGATGCAGGCGAAGGTCCAGCGCTTGGTGTCCTTGCAGCAGTTCCACGCGTCCATGCCGTCCGCGATCGCCCAGATCTTCCCGGGGGTTCCGAGCGTGTTGCGCGAACCCGTCGGGCCGAGGTTCGAGGGAGCCTTGCTGAACGCCAGGTTCACCCGCTGGTTGTAGGCGAGGGTATCCGCGTCGAGATCCTCCGTCGGCATCTTCGGCTGCGCGTCGATACGGACGTCCGCCTGAAAAAAGGTGCGATCGTAGAGTTCGGCCGTCGGAAGCAGGCACGGGACCTTGCTGTCGCTCGCGTCCGCCGTCGCGCCGAGCTCATCCGAACCGCCGGAAGCGACCAGATCCGCCTGCGAGAACTTGAGCAGGTCGGCGGCCTCGGTGGCCTCCTTGCCGGTGCAGGGCAGGCGCACGAGCCGCGCGCGATCGCCGATGGCGACACCGCCGAACGGGCGGCGCGGCAGCGGGTGCGCCGTGGTTCCTGACCAGCTGCTCCACTTGCCGGACTTCGGCGCTTCCCACATCAAGGCGTCCGAAAACATCCAGAAAAACCCCGACATGTGCCGGTTCGAGTCGGACGGATCCTGCCATTCGGCATACCAGGGGACGAGCTCGAAGAGCGCCTTGTTGGCGTTGATGGCCTGAGTCAAGGTCGGCAGGCCGCGCGCCACCGCCGTCTGCTCGGCGAAGCGCTCCACGCCCTCGCGCCATGCGCGGAGCACGAGCATGTCCGGCCGCAGGCGGCCGTCCCAGCCGTACAGGCTCTCTGCCTCCACGTCTTCGCCGAGCACGCTGAGGAAGGACAGGCGTCCCTCGCCGAGACCACGCTGCACGACGAGATCGCCGCGCCGGAGCGCGCCCCGTGCGACGCCGGAGCCTGGACGCGCGACGACTTCCCACGCCTCCTCCTCGGATTCACCGACGAGGTCTTGCTCGCCGGTCGCCAGCGCGCGATCGAAGACGAGGCGCGGATCGAACGACGAGGCTTCGAAAGACGCAGCCCCGGACGACTCCGCTGCGATCGACTCGAAGAATTCCGCGGTGCCGGCCGGTGCCGGTTGCGGGGAATGCGAGATCGCAGCGGCGCGGCGCCTCGGGGGGCGACCGAGCAACTCGGCGTAGAACAGATTCGCCTCTCTTGTCCCGTGCGACCGCATCGCGAGCTCCTTTCGTCCATGGGAGCCCCCCCTGACGAGAGCTCCGCAGCGTGAAACGCAGTTTACCACCGTCTCTCGTACGGAGTACTCGTCTGATGCGGTCGCGTCGTGATTGGTTCTTAACACTACGGTCAGAGTCTTGGAGGAACAGATCACGATCGGCATCGGAGACCGCATGCCACGCGAGTGCTCTGGCGAGGCCAAAGCCAGCTGCTTTTTCAGGTCGAGGG
>DASXWF010001601.1:0-9104 GCA_036503835.1 Polyangiaceae bacterium
GCAAGGATCCCGATCAACCGGTCGTGCCCGCGCGCCCGGGCGGGTACCAGCCGCCCGGCGGTGGGGCCATGCTCTCGGAGGACGAGGCGTGCGGGCGTCTCACCGGCGCGGAGGAGCAACGGCGCCGACAACTGACGTGCCCCGCGCTCGAGCATCCGCCCTGTCCGCACTACGTGCGCCCGGCTGGCACCGGGTGTTGGACGTACGACGAAAAGAGCGTCGAGGCGTGCGAGCGCTTCGTCGGCGACTACACCTCGTGCAGCGACTTCGACGATCGGCCGTGCGTGCTCACGGCGATCGCCGCACCCGACCTGACGTGTCCGATGCAGGGTGAGGGCGGTGAAGGAGGCGGCGCGACGGCTGCGACGGGTGGAGCGGCCGGTCAGGCCGGGGGGCGCGACGGCGGAGCGGGCGGCGAGACCTCGAACGCCGGACAGGCGAACGCCGGCGAGGGCGGTGCTCCGGGCGGCGCGGGCGCAGCTGCCGAGGGTGGTCATGCCGGCGTTCCCGGTGCGGGCGGAGCGCCGGGCGGAAGCGCCGGCGAAGCCGGATCGATCTGAGCCCCGCGAGCGCAACGCCGAGCGGCCCTCGGCGTTGCCGATTGCCTCGGAGAAGAACGTCACGCGCTCCGGGCGATCGCGGCGGAACCCGTTCTGAATGCTTCGGCGAACTTACGTCTCGTGATCACGGAGGTGTGCGCAATGAATGGCAGAGAAACGAAGTTCGTGTTGGTTCCCGCGGTCTTGGTCATGTCGGGGTGGCTCTCCGCGTGTAGCTCGCACGAGGAAACGGAATCGATTGCCCAGTCACTCGACAGTCTGATCGGTGACACGCTCCCCAATCGTGAATTGCGTCTCGGTGCTCTTGCCCGATCCTCGCGACCCGTCGCAGAGCATCGGGTCCACGCGCGTGGGACGCTTCGGCTGGAAGGCTGGAGTCCCTGGTCTGACACAGTTTTCGGGGGACGCGTACGTCAACGAGATGGGGATCGCGACACAGAGTTGCTTCCGTGGCGTGTCGATCCTCGCATTCGCGAACGAGAACAACCCGAACAACATCGCACCTCCCGCGGGCTGCAACGGCGGCGATCTCGCGCCGCGCGCGCTTCAACAATCGCTTCCTGCACGACGGGCGTGCGGCGGACGTGCGCGCCGCGATTCTCGCGCACGGCGGGCAAGCACAATCGTCACGTGACGCATTCAACGCGCTCGGCAGCACGAGCCAGCACGACGTGATTCAGTTCGTCCGCTCTCTCTGAAACAGCCAAAAACATGCCTGAATTCGCGGGGGACGGGCCGCTCCGTCCCCGCGAATTCAGCGTGCCGCGGCGCACGGACCCGCCGAGTTCCGTGCGCCCTGAAGCTTTCCCGCAGCTCTCGAAACAACCAGCGTCGCAACTGGAGCGCTCGCTTGCCGGCGAGTCGTCGTGTTAGAGTCGCCGCCGGTGGAAGGCAGGGTGGGTGGGGCAGGCGGAGACGGCACCGGAATGCGAAGGACGAAGCGGAAGCTCGACGACTCAGCGAGGTCTGATGCGAGCGAAGCTCCGCCGAGCCGGGTTCGAGCGCAATTCCGCCCCGAGGGTTCGATCGAGCGCTTGCGGCCCATCGTCGAGGCCGCCGTCCGCCGCCTGGCGGGCAAGAGCGATCCGGAGTTCGAGGACCTCGTTCAAAGCGCCCTGGAAGGCGTGCTCGCCGCGATGGAGGGGCAGAAGGAGCGGGAGCATCAGGCTCAGTGGATGAGCGCGGTGGCGCGCAACATCGCCATCGATCGGCTGCGCGCCCGCACCCGAGAAAGGCGGGTTTTCTCCCGCAGCGAGGAGGAGGTCGAGCGCGAGCCGACGAGCGAGCGAGCCGTCGAGCCCGAGCACCTGACGCACGTTCGTCGCGAGCTCCGGCGCGTCGATGGCGCCCTTCAGGGCATCGGGCCCGCGCGCGCCATGGTTCTCTACCTCCACGATGTCCTCGGCTACCAGCTCATCGAGATCGCCGAAGCGCTGGGTCTCACGCCCGCTGCCGCGCAATCGCGCCTCGTGCGCGGGCGCCGCGCGTTGATTCGCGGGATGCGCAGCACGCTTCCGGCGAAGCGCGTGAGAAAATAGGCGCTATCGCCCTGCGTCGCCGCGCACGCCGAGCTCGACCTTCCAGCGCTCGCCGGCGTGAAGCGGTGTCACCGGAACCGCCTCGAGTAGCAGCGTGCCGACGGGCGTGATCGCGGGGTGGAGCCGAATCGGGACGACATCGCCTTCGGGGCGGCCTTCCGCGGGCAGCGTCAGGGCGATCGGCGCGAGCTCTTCGAGCTCGCCCGCTTTCCAGCTTTCGAGCAGGGCACCGGCGGCGTCGTTGCGGCGTACGCTCGAGCCGAAGAAGCGGAATTGTACCGGCTCTCCGACGACCACGGCGAGCTCCTGGGGTGGAAGCTCGGCTTCGGTGCCTTCCTCCATGCCGAAGGGCGCGACGCACAGCGCGGTGATCGGCGGCTCCACGCCGGGCACCGCCGGCATGGGACTCTCGATGCCGACGTAGTAGGCGCGCGCCGTGCCTCCGCGGATCCTGAGACCCTGTCCGCGACGGACGCGGCCGTAGTACGCCGCGCCGCGCGCGACGCCGAGATCTGGATCGGCGCCGGACAGCACGCGCAGCGCGGGGGCGCCGTCGCGCTCGAGCCACGCGTTCAGCGTCGAGACGATGCGGCGCTGGATGGTGGCGGCTTTCAGCACTCCGCCGTTGAAGAGCAGCGCGGTGGGGCGCAAGAGCGTCGCTGCCGGCGCCTGCGGAAATCCAGGTAAGGCTGCGAGCGCCGCGGACTGCCGGGTCAGGAACGCCGCGAGGTGCTTCGTGATCGCGGGATCGAACGCATAGGGCAGCCCGAGCTGCGTGAGCCCTGCTCGCGGTCTCACGGCGGGGCGCGCGGTCGCTTCGACGCTCGGGAAAAAGCCTTCGACCAGCGTGCTCTCGACCTCGGAGCGCGTGAGCTCGGTGCGCACCGCGCCGCCGAGCAGCTGGGCTCCGCGGCTCGGAATCACGACGGGAACGCCGTCCGGCGCTGCCGCCGAGAGCAGCTTCTCCTTCGCGGCGCGGCAGGCGTGGGTCAGGCTCGTGAACTGCCACGCGTCGAGCTCGGTCCCGGCGTCCGCGAGCTTCTTCTTCACGACGTGCGCGAGCGCGAGGTCCATGTTGTCGCCGCCGAGCAGGATGTGATCGCCCACGGCTGCCCGCTGGAGCTCGAGGTTGCCCTCGCGCTCGGTGACGGCGATCGCCGAGAAGTCGCTCGTACCGCCGCCGATGTCGATGACGAGCACCACGTCGCCCGGCCGGAGCTCGCTGCGGAAGGCCTCGCCGCGCGCCGCGAGCCACGCGTACAGCGCGGCCTGCGGTTCCTCGAGCAGCGTGACGCGCTCGAAACCGGCCGCTTCCGCGGCTTCGACCGTGAGCTCGCGCGCAGCGGCGTCGAACGAAGCCGGCACGGCCAGGATCACGTCCTCACTCGCTATCTCCACGGCCGCCGCGTGCCGGAACGCCTCGGCCAGGTGATCGAGGTACCGAAACGACGCTTCGACGGGCGAGATCTTCTCGACGTCCTCCGGGGCGTTCAGCGGCAGCAGCGCTTCGCGGCGGTTCGCGCCCGCGTGCGAGAGCCAGCTCTTCGCGCTCGAGACCGTGCGTCCGGGCGACTCCGTCGCGCGTGCGCGCGCGAACTCGCCGACGGCGGTGTCGGAAGTTCCCCAGGGCAGCGTCAGCTTGCCCTCGCTTTCGTGCGCGAAATACAGAAACGACGGCAAGAGCGGTCGCGCTTCGAGCGCGCCGCGCGTGACGAGCTGGGGCACCTCGAACACGCGGAGCTCGGCCGCCGGAGCCGCGAGCTCGGAAACCGCGAGCGCCGTGTGCGTGGTGCCGAGATCGATCCCGATGGCGTAGCGGGCTTCGCTCACAGCTCGACCTCCGCGGGCGCGATCACGCGCGCGTCGTTGCTTTCGACGCGGCGGGGCAGCTCGAGCGCCTCGAGCCGCCAGCCGCGATGCCGCAGGGTCCCGCGAAACGGCCGCGTTCCGCCGACGTTCCCGACGAGCTTGACCGCGGTCGGATCGAACTCGTCGAGCGTGATCGGCCCGCCCTCGCGCTCCTCGCGCACCGGCAGGATCTTCATGTGCGAGGCGATGGCCTTGCGACAGCCGTCGTGGACGACGCGCGCCGCGGCGCCGATGTCCGCGTCGCTGAAGGCGGCCACGTCTTGTTGCAGGAAGTCGACCAGGCGTCCCTCGCGTTGCAACAAGCCGAGCAGCTGCACGGCCGCGTCATCGGAGGACGCAGCGGGCGGAGCGGCCCGATCCGGCGCGGCAGGAGCGCCGGGCCTCGCTTCCGGACCGTCGCCCCCGGGCTCCGCGTTCTCGGTGCCGGCGGCCTCGCGGACGGACCAGACGCGCGCGGCGAACGCGCCGTCGAAGAGCACGCGAAAGAAGCAGAGCCAGGCGAACCAGACGCGCGTGGCGAAAGAGAGGTCTGAGGGGGCGGTCACGGCGCGCCAGTCTAGCCCGGGCCCGACTGCGCGCCCGCATCTCCCGATGGTGCCGTGCGGGGCCCGTGCTAAGCGCCGGGCGCCTTGATCGTCGGCATCGACCTCGGAACGACACACACGGTCGTCGCGTGGGCGGACCCCGCGGCGGCGGATCCGCCGGAGGTCCTCGCGCTCGAGCAGCTCGTGGCGCCGAGCGAGCTCGCGGAACGCCCGCTGCTCCCGTCGTTTCTGTACGCGGCGCCCGACGAAGAAGCGCTGCCCGATCCGTTCGGCGACGTGCCGTTCTGCATCGGCGAGTACGCGCGCCGGCGCGGGCAGGAGGTTCCGACGCGGCTCGTCGCCTCCGCGAAGAGCTGGCTGTGCCATCCGGCGGTCGATCGAGAGGCGCCGATCCTGCCGTGGGGTGCCGCCGAGGACGCCGCCGCGCCCAGGCTCTCGCCCGTAGAGGCGAGCACGCGCATCCTCGCGCACGTCCGAACGAACTTCGAACGCGCGTTCCCCGGCCGGGCGCTCCGGGACCAGACCATCGTCCTCACCGTGCCGGCGTCGTTCGACGAGGTCGCGCGCGAGCTCACCGTGCGCGCCGCGGAGAGCGCCGGCCTCAGCGTGCGCCTGCTCGAAGAGCCGCAGGCGGCCTTTTACGATTATCTGGCCCGCTCCGGAACCGAAGAGCTCGCCGCGCTCGTCCCTTCCGCGGCGGATTCGGCCCTCGTGCTCGTCTGCGACGTGGGCGGGGGCACCACCGATCTTTCGCTGATCCGCGTCGCGCGCGCCGGGGGCGAGATCGCGCTCGAACGGGTCGCCGTCGGACGGCACCTCCTGCTCGGCGGCGACAACATCGACCTCGCGCTCGCGCACGCCTGCGAGCGACGCCTGGTCGAGCCGCCGGAGCGTCTCGAGCCGCGCCGCTTCGCGGCCCTCGTGCACGCGTGCCGCGCGGCGAAGGAGCGCCTGCTCGCCCCGGACCCGCCCGCCGAGGTTCCGATCCGCATCCTCGGGCTCGGCAGCGGCCTCGTCGGTTCCACGCTCTCGACCGCGATCGCGAAGAGCGAGCTCGAGAGCGTCGTGCTCGACGGCTTCTTGCCCATCGTCTCAGCGGAGCCCAAGCCTCCCGCGCGGCGTTCCGCCCTGGTCTCGTTCGGCCTGCCGTACGAGGCCGATCCCGCGATCACTCGGCACGTCGCGGACTTTCTCGCCCGCCACCGTTCTTCCGGAGCGCCGCTCCAGGCCGTGCTGCTGAACGGCGGCTTGTTTCGCTCCGAGCGCGTTCAATCACGCCTGATCGAAGCCATCGAGCCGGTCGTCGGCGCGAGACCGAGGCTCCTCCGCCACACCGATCCGGATCTCGCGGTCGCGCGGGGCGCGGTGGCGTACGGTCTGTCGCTGCGAGGACGCGGGATTCGCATCGCGGGCGGCACGGCGCACGGTTACTTCGTGTCGGTCGAGGCCGAGCGCGAAGCGGCCGTACGCGCCGTGTGCGTCGTCCCGCGTGGCGCGCGAGAGGGCGAGCGTCACGTGGCAGCCGCGCGGCCGCTCGCGCTCCGCGTCGGCCAGCCCGTGCGTTTCGAGCTCTACGCGTCCGACGACGAGAACGTCCACGCCCCCGGCGAGCTCGTCACCGTCGACGCCGAGCGCTTCACGCAGCTTCCCCCGCTGGTCACGAGCTTCGAGGCGAGCGGTGCAGGCGGCGAAAAGGAGCTGCGCGTCGTGCTCGAGGGCGAGCTCACGCCCGTGGGCACGGTCGAGCTCGCCTGTCTCGAGGAAGGGGCCGATCCCCGCTCGCGCCGGCGCTTCCGGCTCGCGTTCGACCTCAAACGATCCACGGAGCGAGCACCCTCCGAGCCCGCCCCTAGCCGCAGTCCGAGCGGCCTGCCCGAAGCCGATCGGCTCGCGCGGGGACTCGACGCCCTCGACCGAGTCTTCGGCAAGAGTCGCAAGGACGTGAAACCCCGCGAAGCGAAGGACCTCTGGCGCGAGCTCGAGCGCCTGTTCGGGGATCGAGCGAGCTGGAGCGGGGAGCTCAATCGCACCTTCTTCGACGCGCTCGCTGCACAGCACGCCGCCCGCCGCCGCTCTCCGGATCACGAGCGCTCGTTCTGGATGCTGGCCGGATACTGCTTGCGACCAGGCTTCGGGCATCCGAAGGATCCGGAGCGCGTGGCGTTGCTCGCCCCGCTCTGGGAGCAAGGGCTCACCCACGCCGGGGAGAGCCGCGGCTGGCAGGCGTACTTCGTGGCCTGGCGTCGGATCGCCGGCGGCCTCGGCGAGGAGCACCAGACGCGCATCCGTGACCTTCTCGATCCGGTCCTCGCTCCGAAGGAGCTCAAGCTCAAGCCGCCCAAAGGCTTTCGCCCGCTCGCTCCCGACGAGCTCCTCGAGCTCGCGAGCTGGCTCGAACGCGTCGTTCCGGAGCAGCGCGCGCTCCTCGGTCACTGGCTGATCGAGCGAACCTGGACGAACCGCGACGCGCGCCTCTGGAGCGCGCTCGCGCGAGTGGGCGCCCGCGTTCCAGCCTACGCGAGCGCGCATTACGTCGTGCCGCCCTCGGTCGCGGAGCGCTGGCTCGATCACCTCCTGCGCGAGAAATGGCGCGAGGTTCCGACGGCCGCGAGCGCGGCCGTCCAGCTTGCCCGAAAAACCGGCGATCGCGCCCGCGACATCTCCGAACGCGTGCGGGGGGAGGTCGTTCGCGCCCTGGAAGCGTCGGGCGCCGCGCCCGACGCGGTCGCCGCCGTTCGAGAGGTGGTGCCCGTCCTGGCTCAGGAGCGTGCGCGCTGGTTCGAGGATTTACCAGTGGGATTGCGACTACTCGAGTGATCCGGAGGCGCTGCATGCCCTCGACAATCAACCCTCACAGCTGAGGGGTGATATTTTTCTCATCCCTGGAGAAAATTCTACGTTCACGGGCGTGAAAGCGCTCATTCTTTCGCCTTCCCTCCGGGGGCGCCACAATTGCCGGCGGGATGGGATCGATCAACCGGCGAATCTTTCTGCGAGGCCTCGGCGGCGCGTGCGTGGCGGCGCCGTTCCTCGGCTCGCTCGGCGGTCGTGCGCTGCGAGCGCAGGCGCCCGAAGCGCCGAAGCGGCTGATCGTGATGTTCACGCACTACGGCTGCATCACGACGCGCTTCTTCCCGAGAAAGTCCCACGGCGAGCTGTCCGCGGACGACCTCGCGCCGACCACGCTGCGGCCCCTCGCGCCCTACGTCGATAAGCTGCTCTTGCCGCGCGGCATTCGCGTCATGAACGAGTGGACCAGTGACATGTCGCGCGGGCAGGGGAACGATCCGATGACCCAGGTGGCGGGCTCGTACTTCACCTGTCAGCCCGTCACCCCGAACAGCAACGACCCGTTCGACTTCGATCCCGCGAAGAAGAACAACGCGAAGCCCATCGGGCCGTCGTTGGATCACGTGATCGCGCAGCAGCTCAGCCCGGGCGGCGTCCCGTTGTTCATGCGGGTCGGCAACTTCAACGATCCTCCGATGTCGGCGATCTCGTACTCCGCCGCGGAAACCGGGTATCCGGGGCTCGGCAAGGCGACGGACGTCCTGGCTCAGCTGACCGGGCTGTTCCCCGGCGGCGCGCCGAACCCGGACACCTACGCGGCCATCAAGGGCAAGAGCATCAACGACCTCGTGAAGGACGATCTCGAAACGCTCGAGCGCTTCGACATGAGCGGTGCGGATCGGATGAAGCTCGAGGCTTGGAAGGCACTGCTCCACGATACGACGACGGCCGTCGGTTCCGCGCAGTGCAATCCGGAGACGGCCGAGCTCATCGGGGCGTCGCAGGCGGTGGTCGACGCGGTCGGTTCGAGCGGTTCGGGCACTTTTTTCGACATCGGTGCGATGGTGACCGAAACGCTGGACGGCGCCGACGTCTACACGAACCTCGCCGTACTGGCCTCGATCTGCCAGGCGAACCCCGTGATCGTGCTCAAGTACCCGGCGAACTACCGGTTCGCGTCGCTCGGCATGACCATCGAGTCCGCGAGCCTCAACAACCGCACCGGCAACGCGAGCATGCAAGGTACCTGCGTCACGGGGGTGCTCGACATGCTGCACGCGATCGACGACTACTACGCGCGAAAATTCGCGCATCTCGTCGATCTGCTCGCTCGCATCGACGAGGGCGACGGCAAGGTCCTCGACAACAGCGCCGCCGTCTGGTTCCAGCAGTATTCGGACGGCTGCGCGAAAAACTGCAACAACATGCCCATCGTTCAAGCCGGCAGCCTGGGCGGCTTCTTCAAGACGGGCAGGGCGGTGAACGTCGAAGACGGCTCAGCCGATCTCACGCCCGGCAACAGCGAGTATTACTGCGGAGAAGACGGCAACGATCAGGTCAACGCAGTCTATCAGCTCACCGGCACCGATGCGAGCGTCGCGAACGCGCCGATCAACAAGTACTACGTGAGCCTGATGAATGCGCTCGGCGTCAAGGCGGGCGAGGACGGCTTCGCCGCGGTGGGCGGCACACGCGAAGTCGCGAAGTTCGGGATGTACGACAAGACCGAAGACTTCATCGGCGGCGGGACCAAGGAAGCCGTGATTCACGACCCCGGCGGCTTCGAAGCGCTGGAGGCCTGA
>DASXWF010001602.1:0-3395 GCA_036503835.1 Polyangiaceae bacterium
CGGTGGCTCTGCCGTGGGACGTGAACTTCGGCTTCGCGCTCAAGTTCGGCCGGCCCTTCAATCCCCCCTGGCGCACCGACGACGAACTCGTGGAGCGTGCGATCCTCGAGCATCGCCTGCGCGAGCTCGATCGCGAAGATCGGAAAAACCGCGCCCTCGCTCAGGCCAGGACGTCGCAGGAGCGAGCCGCGATCCAGCACCGTTTCGAGATCGAAAGTGACGTGGACGAGCGCGCCCTGGCCGACGTCTACCGTGAGCAGCGCGAGCAAACCGAGCATCGCCTCTCGCACCTGAACCGCCGCTACGTGCAGATTTCCGCTTCGATGCTCGTGACCGGCGCGGTCAAGGACGCCGTCGGAGTGGAGAGCTTCGTCTCGCAGAACGTGAACCGCTCCGGTGAGCAAGTCGTGATCTCGCCTCGAGTGGGCGCGGAGATCAGCGTGCTCCCGGAGCTGCTCAAGCTACGTGCCGGCAGCTACCTCGAGCCTACGCGCTTCGAGTCGAGCACCGCGCGTCCACACGTCACCGCCGGCCTGGACCTGCGGCTTGCGGTCTGGAACGTCTTCGGCCTGTGGCCGGACGACTACGTGTGGCGCCTCGGCCTCGGAGCGGACGTCGCGGACCGCTACTCGACCTGGGGCTTGACCGTGGCGGGCTGGTATCCCAGAAAGCGCAGCGATCCGAAGCAGCAGGCGACCAGCGCGCTCGAAATGACCTCGACCGAGTGAGGCAGTAAGATGCGTGCCCCGAGCCGCCGATGGCCGACCCGATCCCTTCCGAGGTAGCCCTCATCGCGAACCGCGCGGGCGTGCCGGCGTGGATTGGAAAGCTCGAGGTGGCGCTTCATCCCGACTACTGGGAGGGCGTGCTGTGGTCCTTCGCGATCGCGCTCGCGGCGCTCGGGGTTGGACGGCTCGTGGCCTGGGTCCTTCACGCGCTCGCGTCGCGCTGGGCGCGCATGACGGCGACGCGCATCGACGACGTCGTCGTCAAGCACCTCTCGTCGCCGATCAGCTGGCTGTTTCCGCTGTTGGCGCTCAAGGTCGCGCTGCCCGGGCTCGAGCTCGGCGCGGGCACGAACCAGACGCTGCGCCAGATCCTCGTCGTCGCGATCATCCTCACGATCGGCTGGTTCTTCTTCCGCATCGTGCGCGTGATCGAAGAGGTGCTCGGTCTGCGGCTCACCGTCGACGGCGCGATCCGGCCCGAGGCGCGCGGCAACTACACGCAGCTACAGGGCTTTCGCAACATCGCCGGCTTCCTGATCGGGCTCGTCAGCCTCGGCCTCGCGCTGCTCTCCTTCACGGGCGTGCGGCAGATCGGCGCGAGCATGCTGGCCTCGGCCGGCGTCGCCGGCGTGGTGCTCGGCTTCGCCGCGCAGCGCAGCATCTCGGCCGTCTTCTCGGGCCTGGTGCTGGCGATCGCGCAGCCGATCCGCATCGAAGACACCGTGGTGGTCGAGGGCGAATCCGGCGTGATCGAGGAGATCACGCTGACCTACGTGGTCGTGCGGCTCTCCGACTTTCGCCGCATCGTGCTGCCCGTCAACTACTTCCTCGAGAAGCCGTTCGAGAACTGGTCGCGCGGATCGCCGGATCTGATGGGACGCGTCAACCTCTATCTCGACTACGCGGCGCCGGTCGCCGCCATCCGCGAGGAGCTCCGCAACATCCTCGAGACCTCGCCGCACTGGGATCGGCGAAGCTGGGCCCTCCACCTGACCGACGCCACCGACAAGGCGATCGTGCTCCGGGCGCAGATGAGCGCCGCGGACAGCACCTCCGCGTTCGAGCTGCGCTGCGAGGTCCGCGAGAAGCTCGTCGCGATCATCAAGGAAAAGTACGAGTACGCGCTGCCGACGGCCCGCAACACGAACGCTCAGGCTCAGGCGGCGAGCGTGGATCGCAGCGCGACCGACAAGGCTCCCATCGACGGGTAGCGCTCGGCGCGGTCCTTCTGCAAGCACGTCCAAAGAATCCGTTCGACGTCCGCGGGCACACCTTCCCGCAGGTGCGTCCGGATCGGCGTCGGCGGGTGCGTCATGGTCGCCGCGAACATCTGCAGGTGTGTCTCGCCCGGGAAGGGGAGCCGCCCCGTGATCAGCTGATAGAGCAGGACGCCCATGGACCAGATGTCGCTCCGCGGGTCGACCTCGTTCGAGGCGACCATCTGCTCCGGCGACATGTAGGCGGGCGTGCCGAGCAGGCTCTCCACGCTGGTCAGGCGCGAGGAGCTCGTGCCCGCCGGCTCGCCGGCGGCGATGCCGAAATCGAGCACCTTCACCTCCGCGCCGGTCTCACCCGTGCGCGCCAGAAACACGTTCGACGGCTTGAGATCGCGGTGGATCACGCCGAGCTCGTGCGCTTCGGCGACGCCGTCGCAGGCGTCCGCGCACCAGGCGAACGCCTTGCGAAACGGGACGCGTCCGGTGTTGACGAGCACGTCGTCGAGGTCCATGCCCTCGAGGTACTCGAGCACCAAAAACGGCAGATCCCCCGCGCTTTCGTCGAGATTTCCCACGTCGAGCAGCCGTCCCACGTGGGGATTTCTGAGCCGCATCAGCACGCGCGCCTCGCGAGCGAAGCGTTCGAGCACCTGCTCCTGCCCGCGCCATTCGGGGAGCATCACCTTGACGGCGACGCGCTCGCCCCGTTCGTCGCGCGCCTCGAACACCGCGCCGACGGTGCCGCGCCCGAGCTCGCGCTCGATGCGCCAGCGCTCGCCGATGAGCGTCCCGGGGCCGACGGCGATGTCCCTGGCGGGGGGCCGGGTCGACGCGCGCACCCGCTCGAGATCGCGGCGCAGCCGAAGTTCGCGGGAGACCTGTTCGGCGAGGCGTTGCAGCGACGCGAGCTGGCGCTCGTTGAGCGTCTTCGGAGAGCGATCGGCGACCGAGATTGCGCCCACGGCGGAGCCCGCCTCGACCAGAAGCGGTACGCCGGCGTAGAAGCGGATGTGGGGGGCGCCCGTGACGAGCGGGTTGTCCGAAAAGCGGGCGTCTGCGTGCGTGTCTTCGACGACGAGCGGGTGACGGTCGGTGATGCAGTGACCGCAGAAGGACAGGTCGCGGGCGGTTTCGGTTTGCGTGACGCCGACGCGCGCCTTGAACCACTGCCGATCGGAATCGACCAGCGTGATGAGGGCGATCTCGGTGCCGCAGAGATCGGCTGCGAGCTGAGCCACGTCGTCGAACGCCTGCTCGGCCGGCGTGTAGATGATCTTGCAGGCGCGGAGCAGCGCCAGCCGCCTTTCCTCGTCCTCCGGAATCGGCGCCCTCTGCATGACGCCCTCCCGGTACCACACGGCCCTTCGAGCGTCGATGCACGGAGCTCCTGGCGGAGCAGGCGATTTCCGTTCCCTTTCGCAGCCAATCGCGTATTACCGTGCGCCTGAAT
>DASXWF010001603.1:0-1738 GCA_036503835.1 Polyangiaceae bacterium
CGCAGGAAGCGCCGGTCATCGTCGCCTGGGTCGAGCGCGGTCAGGCGGATCTGGAGTTCGACGCCTTCGAAGCGCGTCCTTCCGCGGACGCCTTCTACGGCGTGGCGGTCAGCACGGGCGACTCGAGCGAAGTGGTGCTCGGCCAGCGGCTGCCGGACGCCTGAGCGCTCACGCGGGCGGCGTGAGGATCACGCGACAGAAGACGCGCTTGCCGACCTGAAGCAAGAGTTCGCGCGGCGCTTCGAGCACCAGCATCGGATCCTCGACCTTCTCGCCGTCGAGCCGGAGCGCGCCTTGCGCGGCGAGTCGGCGGCCCTGCGAGCGGGTCGGGATGAGCGCGAGCTTTTCGAGCACGTCGAGCAGCACGATGCGCCCGTCCGGCAGGCTCAGCGTTTCCACCCGCAGATCCTCCGGCGTCTCGCGTTGGGCGTGGATGCGATCGAACTCCTGGGCGGCGTGCTCGGCCGCCGCGCTCCCGTGATAACGCCCGACGATCTCCTGGGCGAGCAGCACCTTGGCGCGCTTCGGATGCAGCGTGCCGGCCGCGACTTCCGCCTTGCGCGCCGCGAGCTCGGCGATCGAAAGGTCGCTCAAGAGCTCGTAGTACGCCCACATCGTGGGGTCCGAGATGCTCATGATCTTGCCGAACTGCTCGCCCGGCCCCTCGCTGATCGCGATGTAATTGCCGAGGCTCTTCGACATCTTCTCGACGCCGTCGGTGCCGACGAGCAGCGGCATCGTCATCACGACCTGCTCCTTCTGCCCGAAGCTTTTCTGCAGGCCGCGGCCGACCAGGAGATTGAACTTTTGGTCGGTCCCGCCGAGCTCGACGTCCGTCTTCAGCGCGACCGAATCGTAGCCCTGCACGAGCGGGTACAAGAACTCGTGCAGCGCGATCGGCCGATTCTCGCGGTAGCGCTTCTCGAAGTCGTCGCGTTCCAGCATGCGCGCGACCGTCCAGCGCGAGGCCAGCCGCTCGATGGCCTCGGCGAACGTCATGCTCGAGAACCACTCGCTGTTGAAGCGCACTTCGGTGAGCGCGGGGTCGAGGACCTTGAACACCTGCTGCTTGTAGGTCTCCGCGTTCGCCAGCACCTCTTCGCGCGTCAGGGCGGGCCGCGTCTTCACTTTCCCCGTCGGATCCCCGATCATCCCCGTGTAATCGCCGATCAGGAACACGACCTTGTGCCCGGCGCGCTGAAAGCGCCGCATGCGCTGCAAGATCACCGTGTGCCCGAGGTGCAGATCCGGCGCGGTCGGATCGAACCCGGCCTTGATGTTCAGCGGCCGCCCGAGCTCGAGCTTCTTCTCGAGCTCCTCCGCCGAAATCACCTCCACCGCCCCCGCACAAAGCTCCCGAACCTGCTCGCTGATGCTCGTGCCGCTCACGCGCGGCTTCGTAGCTTGGGCTTACCGAGCACGCCAAACAAAAAGCCGGACTTGAGAGCTCGTGACGGCTGAGGCGGTTTTTCTGCCGCCAAGGCCGCCAAGAGCGCCAAGG
This sequence comes from Polyangiaceae bacterium, assembly GCA_036503835.1. Lineage (GTDB taxonomy): Bacteria > Myxococcota_A > Polyangia > Polyangiales > Polyangiaceae > PMG-095. Next base: position 1,502 of record DASXWF010001603.1, read on the forward strand.
CCGCCAGCGGATTTTTTGTTGTTGGTCACGCCGCAAGGCGCACTGAGGGTAGTCGCCGATCGTCCGAGTCTCACGTCGAGCCCGATCGAGAAACCCACCCCCAATCCCCTTGGCGGCCTTGGCGCTCTTGGGTGCGTCACGAAAGTGGCGCCTTCCTAGTGAAATGAAAGGAGTTCACCCCGAACAAAGGTCGAATCAACGGGTAGTGAGGCTCCCCGCGTGGCGCCGCGAGGTGCC